>JAPUHZ010000018.1 GCA_027297485.1 Deltaproteobacteria bacterium | reverse complement strand
TACCCCGAGGATATAGCCTTTCTCTTCCCCCGGGTCTCCCCTAATACACCGGTAGAGATCACTTACAAGCAAGCCAAGGTGGGGCTCAAAGGGGGTATTCCTTATTTTCAAATTTACCGCTACCGAGGCACTGAGGATATGGTATTGTTCGCGGAGCTTATCAAACAAGTGCGAAAGCTGGGATTATCAGTGGATCTGCGCCGGATGAGAAATTTGCTGCGCGACGCGGAAGGGGGTGCCCTTATCCCGGTCCCGCTTAATTAGCTTCCTTCCCGAAAACATCGATACAAAGCACCTGCCCGCAAAAGACGCACTGGAATTGCTCGAAAAAGCCGGCATCAAAGGCATCTAGTTGAAATCACAGATAAATCATACCTAAGGCAACCCTCCTACCCTGTAAGTTGACGTTTAATCGTGATGAACCTTATAAAATTAGGTTAAAATTTTAATTCCTGTATACTTCTTGACAATTTCCTTGAAATGACATAATAAACCAAAATAATTGGTTCATTGACCCTAACGAACTTAAGCTATGTTGGACGAAATAGACATAACTATTCTCTCGATTCTCCAGCATCACGGGCGACGCCATCTTGCAGAGATAGCCAAGGAGGTGGACCTCTCACCGCCGGCAGTCATGGAAAGGATAAAAAAGCTTGAATCACGGGGTATTATCAAGGGTTACCATGCCCTTCTGGATGCCAAGGCACTGGGCAAGGATATTGTGGCATTCATTGGAGTATCCGTTGGTCACCAGCGCTACATTACTGCTTTTGCCTCCCATATGGTTCGACAGCACGACGTGCTGGAGTGCCATCACGTCACAGGGGAAGAGAGTTTTATACTCAAAGTTAAAACGGCGAATACAGATTCACTAGAAAGACTCCTAGGAGAAATCCGTTCCATGGAAGGGGTGACGCGAACGGTGACAAAGGTTGTCCTGTCGACTCCGAAGGAGAGCCAGGTCCTGGAATTTGAGCAGGCTGATAACGTGGATTTACCAGCCCAGAGTAAGGCCTTTATGGAGGGCCCGGAAAAAAAGAGATGGGCGGAAGGTTCGAGTAAAAAATAAGCAACTATGACTTCAGCTACCAGCAACACTCTCTATCAGGCCAACTTTGAACACGACGGTTGCGGAACCGGTTTTGTTGCTGATGTTGGCGGGAATAGAAGCCATAAAATTCTCGCTCAGGGACTACGTGCGGTCATCAACCTGACCCATCGGGGGGCAGTGGATGCGGACGCAAAGACCGGCGACGGCGCGGGTGTTCTGACCCAGATCCCGGCAAGCCTTTTTGCCAAGGAGGTCGAAAAGCTAGGTGCTCATCTCGATGGTCCTGACGATCTTGGGGTGGGGATGATCTTTTTCCCCCGTAAGGATTTGGAGGCGCAGAAAACAGCTAGGACAATCATCGAACGGGCCATTCAACGGCAGGGGTTGACCTTTCTGGGGTGGCGAAAAGTCCCCCTCGACCCTGACGAACTGGGTGATAAGGCAAAGGAGACGAGACCGGAGATTGAACAGGTTCTCATTGGGAATTCCAATGGACTGGACGACGAGCAATTCGAGAGGACCCTCTATCTTACCCGTAAAGTCATTGAGGCGGAAGCCAAGGGCCAGGGCCTTGAGGATCTGTATATCCCTTCTTTTTCCCATCAGAGCCTGGTCTATAAGGCCCTGGTTGTGGCCCCCCAGCTAGAGCGTTTCTATCTTGATCTCAAAAATCCTGACTTTGACACGTCTCTATGCGTATTTCACCAGCGTTACAGTACCAATACCTTCCCCACCTGGCCTCTTGCCCAGCCGTTTCGCATGCTGGGTCACAACGGCGAGATCAACACGCTTAACGGAAACCGCAACTGGATGCGGGCCAGAGAGGCCGAGATGCACTCCGACGTCTGGGGTGAAGAGATTGAGAAACTGAAGCCCATCATCACAGAGGGTGGAAGCGATTCCGCAAGCCTGGATAATGCCCTGGAACTGCTCACCCTATCCAAGAAAAGCGTCTTGGAATCCATGGTGATGCTTATCCCTGAGGCCTACCAACGGATGCCCCACATGGATCCCGAACTGCGCAGCCTCTTCGAATACCTCGCATGCATTAGTGAGCCATGGGATGGGCCAGCGGCCGTGGCATTTTCTGACGGGGTCACTGTGGGGGCAGTCCTAGACCGTAATGGCCTGAGGCCTGCCCGGTACAAGATCACCAGAGACGGCGTCCTCATCATGGCCTCAGAGGTGGGAGTCTTGGAGATCCCTGACTCCGAAGTGGTGGAGAAGGGAAGGCTCGGTCCAGGCCAGATGATTGCGGTGGATACCGCTAAAGGCAAATTGTTGAGGAATGATGAATTTAAGAAAGAGATCGCGCGGCAAAAACCCTATGGCCAATGGTTGAAGGAAAACCTGTTCCGCGTGGATTCCCTTGGCCTTAAATGGGACGAGTATACGAGCTCAATGGACCCGGTGGAGATGACCCGCTTTCAAAAGGCCTTTGGTTATTCAGCAGAGGAGTTGGATATCTTTATTTCACCGATGGTGATCGATGCCAAAGAGTCCGTTGGTTCCATGGGTGACGACACACCGCTTTCCGTCCTATCGCAAAAGCCACGGCTTCTTTATACCTACTTTAAGCAGCTCTTCGCCCAAGTCACCAATCCTCCCATCGATTCGTTGCGAGAGGAATTGGTGATGTCCCTAAATACTGCTTTGGGCCAGCGCCGAAGCCTGTTGGAGGAGACCCCGGAGCATGCGAAGCTCATCAAGTTCTCCAGTCCCATCCTTAGCCAGCAGGAAATGGAGTGGTTGAAGGGTTTGCCAGAGAGCATGACTGACGGCAGTGAAGTCCGGTCCGGTTTCAGTTCAGCCGTTCTGCCGGTTCTGTTTCCGGTTGCCGAAGGCCCTGCGGGGCTTGAGACTGCGCTGGAAAGACTCTCTCATGAGGCGGCTCAAGCGATTGATGAAGGTAAAAGCATCCTTGTTCTCAGTGACCGGGGGTTGAGCCAGACCCATGCCCCAATCCCCATGTTACTTGCTGTTGGCGCAGTCCATCATCATTTAATTCGTCAAGGGAAGAGGATGAGGGCGAGCCTCGTGGCAGAGACTGGGGAGCCAAGGGAGGAACACCACTTTGCCTGTCTGCTGGGCTTCGGCGCCAGCATGATCCATCCATACGTCACCTTTGAGACCATTGTTAGCCTTGTAAGTAACGGTGCCAAACATGGACTCGATGGGTTCGACATCCCGAAGGCACTGCAGAATTACAAGAAGGCAGTTGAGCACGGAATATTGAAAATCATGTCCAAGATGGGGATTTCAACACTATCCAGTTATCGCGGTGCACAGGTCTTCGAAGCTTTAGGGATCAATAAGTCGGTCATCGATAAGTATTTCACTGGCACGACATCGCGTCTGGATGGAGTCGGACTGGAAGAGATTGCCCAGGAGGTCTTGAGTTTTCATCAAGCCGCCTTTAGCGATGATAAGCCAAAACTCCAGCAGGAGGGTATCTACCGTTTCCGTAAGACCGGTGAGTATCATGCCTTTAACCCGGATGTCTTCAAGGGCATGCATAAGATGATCAAGAGTGGAGCGGAAAAAGATTACCAGACCTACGCAAAGGCCGTGGACGAGCGTCCTCCCACGGCGATTCGTGATCTTTTGAGCTTCAAGCGCACGGAACCAATTCCGATCGAGGAGGTGGAGCCAGTTGAGAAAATTACCAAACGTTTCACAACCGGTTCCATGTCATACGGGGCGCTTAGTCTTGAGGCACACGAGACCTTAGCTATCGGTATGAACCGTCTGGGGGCAAAAAGCGGCAGTGGCGAAGGAGGAGAGGACCCATCGCGCTACCACCGCAAGCCTAACGGCGACTGGGGTAACAGTGCCCTCAAGCAAGTGGCCTCGGCACGCTTCGGAGTGACGCCTGAGTATTTGTCTTCCGCTACTGAGCTCGAGATCAAGATGGCCCAGGGGTCGAAGCCGGGTGAGGGGGGACAACTCCCCGGGCACAAGGTCTCTGTCGAGATCGCTACTATCCGTCACTCCGTTCCTGGAGTGACCCTCATTTCACCGCCTCCGCACCACGATATTTACAGCATCGAGGATCTCGCCCAACTCATCTATGACTTGAAGCAGTCCAATCCACTCGCCAAGGTAGCCGTGAAGCTGGTGGCCGAGGCGGG
>JAPUHZ010000179.1 GCA_027297485.1 Deltaproteobacteria bacterium | reverse complement strand
TAACCCTCTGGGTCTGGCCTTTGCTGCCTCCCTCTTTGCCTCACTTGTTGTGGCGGTAACTCTGACTCCGGTTCTCTGCTCCCTGCTCCTGATTAAAGGAAAAGCTATAAGGGATGGGGGCGTGGAACGCGAAAGCGTCACGATCCGCATTCTCAAGGCTGGGTATGGGTACCTCCTGCGCTTCAGCCTACGTCATCGTGGCTGGGTAATCGGCTTCACAACGATACTCCTGGCTATTTCCCTGGCCATGTTTCCTTATCTGGGGCGCTCTTTTCTGCCCGAGTTTCACGAGGGAAACTTTATCTTGGCAGTTACCAGCCTCCCGGGAACCTCGCTTCGGGAATCGATGCGTCTAGGTTATCGGATTACCGAATTGCTTAGGAAGTATCCCGAGGTGGTTTCCGTCTCTCAGCGGGTCGGGCGGGCGGAATTGGATGAAGACGCTAATCCGCCTAACTTCATTGAGTTTGATATCCTTCTCGACTACGGCGAGAGAGACCCGGAGGAGCTCATCCACGCCATCAGGGAGGATCTGAAAAATGTCCCCGGTGTCGCGATCAATCTGGGTCAATTCATCGCTCACCGCATGGACGAGGTGCTCTCCGGGGTCCGCTCGCAGATCGCGATCAAGATCTATGGTCCGGATCTCGATCGGCTACTGGAAAAAGGCCGGGAGGTGAAGCAGATCATGGGAACTATCCGGGGTGTGACGGACCTACAACTGGAGCAGCAGATCCGTGTCCCGGAGATACGCATCAAGGTAAAGCGGGAGCAGGCCGCGCGCCTTGGTCTCAACGCCGGTGATGTGTTGGAGACGGCACAGATCGCGTTCAATGGAGAAACGATCTCGCAAGTCATCGAGGGCCAGAAAAGCTTCGATCTTTTCCTATGGTTTGATGAGGACTCGCGGCGGGATACGCAGGCCATGAGAGGGGTGTTCGTGGACGGGCATGATGGTTTGAAGGTCCCGCTCAGTCAGGTAGCCGAGGTGACGCTTGAGAACCGGCCCTATGTCATAAACCGGGAGCGGGTCCAACGACGGATTGTAGTCCAGGCCAACACTGCTGGTCGTGATCTGGGAAGCGTCATTGCCGAGGCGCAGGAGAAAATAGCGCAACAGGCCAATCTGCCGCCTGGTTACTTCGTCGAGTATGGCGGTCAGTTTGAAAGTCAGCAGGAGGCCACACGGATTCTCTTGTCCTATGGGATGGTTGCTATCGTGGCTATTTTTGTCCTTCTTTTTAAGGCCTTCAATTCAGTCCGATCGTCCCTTCTGGTCATGGCGAATCTACCCTTGGCCCTTATTGGCGGTGTTGCGGCTATCTTTTTGACTGGGAAGATCATGAGTATCCCCTCCATGATCGGCTTTATCGGGGTCTTCGGCATCGCCGCAAGGAACGGGATCATCCTGGTCAGCCGCTATCGCCAGCTTCGGGCTGAGGGAAAATCAAGGGAAGAAGTGGTTGTTGAGGGTTCATTAGAGAGACTTACACCCGTTCTTATGACCGCAGCCGCGGCGGCCCTTGGGCTTTTGCCTCTTATCTTCGGTGACATTGCCGGGAAGGAACTAGTGCGGCCTATGGCCTACGTGATGCTGGGAGGTCTTTCGACTTCCACCTTCCTTAATATGATCATTATTCCAGTGTTATTTATGAAATACGGTTGGGAGAAGGACGAGGTTTTCGTCCGGCAGCTTGCCATGGAGCGCGGAGAGGTGCTGGGTGTAACGGAGGAGTAAGGAGGGAGGCCACTATGAAGTTAATTTGGGCCGTGGTTCGATCGGACAAAGTGGAGCTGATTGCGCGTCAACTAAAAAGCATCGGTGTTAGCGGATGCACTGTGTATCCTGTACGCGGTTATGGGGAGCAGTGGAGCCTCTATGAGCCATTGATTCATGGGGGACACCACAAATTGGAGACGATTGTGGAAGAGAAACAAGTAGAAAGGGTGGTGAAAGAAATAACCGAAAATGGCTGCACGGGGCAAGAGGGAGACGGGATTCTCTCTGTGTTTGATCTTGGGTCTGTCGTTAAGATTTGTTCAAAAGAACAAGTAAAAAACTCATAAGACAGGCGGTCTAATACTCTCACTCCAATACCTGTCTCTGTCTCGTGGCGGTTTGGGTGGGTGAAGTTGGACGAGGAAGCGATGCTGCCACTCTGCTGAGGAACTGGGAGAAACCTTAGGTATCAGTGGAAAATGACGAGATGCCATGAACCTTACAATTAGGATTAGATATAGTAAAGAGGCCATAGTTAAGTAATTTTTTGAATGGAGGAAGAAAAAAATGGGAAGGAAGATAATCATCATCGCATCTGTCTTGGTAGCGTTTGCTGCAGCGGACCTCTATGCACGAGGAGTTACCTTGGGACCCGATCTCAAAATACCACCACATTATAAGGCTGGCAAAAAATGCAGGCCTGGCAGGGGTTATAACTTTACGGCGAAGGCCCCCAACCATCCTTCAACCTTGCCTAAAATGAACGTGAGAGTCTTCAACGGAGAGGTCATTGGATTCCTGTTTGAGGTGGATGCTAAAGACGGTTGGAAACCCTGGTACGATGAGCCGGAGGGAAAACCCAGGAGCCACGGAGGAGATAATCCCCACTATACCCAGCTTATAATGATCAAAAAGGGGCCGACAGCTGAGGAATGCAAGGCTTCCAAGGGGCCTTACGGTAAATGAAGGTGATCGAGCCGGGCCAGTCAACAGCTGTGCTGGAGGCTGAGACCTCATGACAGCACCTCTATCCGTGGTGAAGATAGTATTCGCATTCTCCCAACCGGATAGCTCGGTTCTTCGTTGTGAGTTAATGCGGTGATAACGTCTTCACACCATTAAGTGGCGTAGGGAGTTGAGCACGAGCCAGAGCCTAAACAGTTTGAGGAGCGGCGGTCTACACTAGGCCGCCGCTATTTTGTCTAAAAGCCCGTAGGATGCATTTAAATAGCTCATTAATTGCGTCCTGGCGGTCTAACACCGAGCAAACCCAAGCCCAGAGCGGCTCTGAGCCTGAAGAGAATTGACCAAATCGTGAATCTGGCTAAGACCCAATTAAAGCGTCGTGTAATTGCGTTCTGGCATAAAAGGCGGTCCCCCTTGACTATCCTTTTCTACGTGATAATAGTGCCTTCATAAAAAGCAAGTAAGAGCCTCCCCCAACTTTGGCTAACCATCTGGCGTGATGTGAGACCGAACAGTGGAACGGAAACGCGTTCC
>JAPUHZ010000178.1 GCA_027297485.1 Deltaproteobacteria bacterium | reverse complement strand
GACCCTACTTGAACTCCGGGCGGCAGGAGCCACCGGTATGGGTGTGGGTGTGGATGCCCTGCCCGAGGACTTTTTCGAGCCTGCAAGGGGTGTGCCGGACGTAGTCAAGGTGGAGAAATACCTTTACCAGAGAATGTTTGACCCTAACCGGGCCGCCTCCATATCCATTGTTGTTGGGGTCGGGCCTGGAGCCACACTAAGGCTGGCCACCCATGGCGAGCTTGGCAAGCCAAAGATTATTGATGGCCGTGATCTGAGCCCCCAGGACAAAGGTAAATCCGTGGCAGTGGTAGGGAAAGCGTATGCCGATTACTACAACCTCAAGGCAGGAGACACCTTCATCTTGAGGGCCGACTAGGTGGCCCTTCAGGACCGGCCAGATCCCAACGTAGCCATCGAGGATACCGAAGCCAAGGTGATCGGAATCTTCGAGAGTGGGTTTGTTTTCGGAGACAACCAGCTCTTCATGCCCCTGGATGTTACCCAACGGATATTCAAGCAGGGGGCAAAAGCAAGCCATGCCTTTGTCACGGCTTCCTCCGTGGACAAGGTGGAGGAGGTTCAAGAGGCCGTCTGGAAAAAGTTTCTAGGCAAGGCCGATGTAATCTCGGGCCTGAACATAGCTGCATCGTGGGCCACGGCGCTCAAGGCCATTCGACTCAACAGCCTATTGGCGGCGGGGGTCTCGGCAGGTGCCGGAGCGTTGGTTGTTCTTTTCACCATGATGCTGATTACCCGGGAGCGGACCCGGGAGATCGGGATACTCAAGGCCATCGAGGCCTCCAATGGCGACGTGGCCGGTCTCTTTATTGTCGAGACCATCGCCCTGGCAACTGTTGGAGCCGTCTTGGGCCTGCTGGTCTATGCCGCCGGCGGTTCTCTATTAGCCAACCTCTTTTTAGGATCAATCACAGAAGGAGCCTTAGGTGGGACAGGTTTTGGCCTCTCCTTGGGTGAGCTGGTCTATGGCCTTGCACTCGCCCTTCTGTTCGGACTTGTGGGGAGCCTCTATCCGGTCTACCGCGCTATCAAGATGCGTCCCTCCGAGGCGATAAGACATCTATGAGGCGCTGTCAGAAGACGGAGCATCCACAAAAAGGAGAGTGTTATGGAGGACCATGCAGCGGTTCTGGAAAAGGTGACAAAGGAATACCGGTTAGGAAACAATGTAGTCAAGGCCCTAAACGGCATGGATTTGGTCATACCATCCGGGGTCATGGCCGCCATCATCGGTTCCAGCGGTAGCGGCAAGACCACGCTTCTCAATCTCCTGGGAGCGCTGGATCGGCCTACCTCGGAGAAGGTGTCCATTGTAGGGACCGATATGGGAGGCTTGAGCGAGGCTGAACTCACCGCCTATCGACGCAAAACAGTGGGCTTTGTCTTCCAAGACTACGGCCTGATCCCCAACCTTACAGCTCTGGAGAACGTCATGCTCCCCATGGAATTTGCTTGCCTTCCGAGGGCAGAGGCAAAAAAGCGGGCGCGAAGCCTTCTGGATGCAGTCAGCCTGGGGCATCGCGTGGCACACCGGCCGAACCGCCTCTCCGGCGGCGAACAACAGCGAGTAGCCATTGCCCGATCCATGGCAAATGATCCAGCAATTATCCTGGCGGATGAGCCGACCGGGAACCTGGACACAAAGACCGGAAACGAGATCATCGGGCTCATGCGGGACCTGGTCAAGGAGCGGAAGAAGACGGCCATCATCGTGACCCACGATGAAGTCATCGCCAACTCCGCCGACCTTAGACTGCACAAGCAGGACGGCCAGATCCGAGAAGAGAGTTAATTCCTTCTCGGCCAATGCGCTCCAGACCAAGTCTTAACATCCTGGGGCAATAGGCGAAAATAAGCGGAGCGGCTTGACCGTTCTCTTATAGTGATAGGAGTTTCTTTTTTGACAGTCACCGAGAACCCGAAAATTGGTCTAGATTTTAGCTTCAAGCCCGTCTTCAAGGACCCCAAGCAGCTGCGCGGGTGGGTAGACTGAGTGGCTGTCCCCATTTTCGGGCTGAAAATATCCGATAACGGGCTGTTGCCTCAACCTTAGATCGGCTTTCAGGCAGACCTGTACGCCGGAACAGGATCAGGGTGGACATTTCCGCCGCCTTAGAATAGTAACTGAAGGTCGTTGACGTTTGTATATCTTAGAGATATACTACCTCTGTGCGTGAGATCCTTCGAGGTTTGGTCGGGTTTGAGTGGAACAAAGGAAATTCCGGGAAGAATGAGAGGAAACACGGTGTAACCGATCGGGAGGCCGAAGAGATTTTCTTCAATGGGCCTTTACTCATTGCCCGTAGTCACAAGGAAGAAAAGGAGGTCCGCTACTCTGCCTTAGGAAAGACTTATGGAAGCCGGCTCCTGATAGTTGTTTTTACCATCCGCTCCAACCGGATCCGAGTGATCAGTGCCCGACCTATGAGCAAAAAAGAGAGGAAGATTTATGAGAAAGAAGGTTAAACCTATCCCCGGATTTAGAAGAGAAGAAGATGAACGGCAATTCTGGCACACCCACGACGCTACGGACTACTTTGATTTTTCCAACGAGAACCGAGTCGAGATCGAGTTTGACCGAGGAGTAGAGGCCCCGGTTAAATCTATCTCACTCCGCCTCCCCCGTGAGATGCTTAACGAACTCAAGGTCCTTGCCAACAAGAAGGACGTTCCTTACCAGTCCCTGATCAAGGTTTATCTGGCGGATAAGATCAACGAGGAGCGAAGAAAAAGCGGAAGGAAACGAGTAAAAGGATACAGATGAGAAAAATATAACGATTAGTCTTCCGGCCTCTGCTTAGCTTAAAGGAAAGCCCGATTTGGTCACTAGAGGGTCAATGCAACGAAGGGGGCATCCCGTCCTTGGAGGGCTTGACTCTCCCCTTTAGGGAAGGGTTAAAATGCCTTTTGAGGCAAAGGAAAGGAGGTGAATCTCATGTCTTGCGGTAATGGAGAATGCGGGTGCGGGTGCGGAGGTCTGGTGACACTTAAGTCCCCCAGAGATAAAAAGCAGGAGGAAGAGAAGCACGCAACAGAACGTAAGGAAGATCTAAGTCAGAAGCAAAACGAGTAACTCTCATATCATGTTCCCCTGGCTAAAGCGCAGCCTGTTAAATCTCTGGCGAAAACCTTTCCGGACCCTCCTAGTCACGTTCTTTCTGGCCCTGGTCGTGGGGCTGTTCACTGTAATGGCAACCATCAATCGATTGGCCACCAGGCAGTTCGCCGAGTTGGAAGGGGCCTTAGAGACCACAGTGGATATCCGTCCCATCGGCTCCCTCGGTCTGGGCGGACGTCGCTCTAAACCGCTGCCCTTCAAATTAGAAGAGGAAATTAGAGAGACAAGCGCGGATCTACGAGTCGATCCCTATCTCATCAAGCGGGTACTGCGTGAGGATAGGGTAGAATTTTACGTCGGCGCGCGTCCTGGTTCACCCTTGCTGGCGGTTGGGGACCCTGAGCCTATGGACAGCCGTGTGATCGCCGGCCGCACGTTCTTGGCGGACGAGAGCAATAAATTCGTTGCCGTGATCGGCATCGACCTGGCTCGAAAGTATGGAATCATGCCGCAAAACTTCGAAGAGAGCTCCACTATAGGTATCAACGGCCGAACTTGGCAGGTCATTGGTCTCTTCGATGGTGGCAATGGATTCACAAATATTCAAGCATTTTTGCCGTTCGAGACCATGCACCGCGCATTTTCTGCTGAGGGATTATCCAGGATTGTCGTGCGGGCCTCATCAACAGGGCGGGCTTGGAAATTTGCCGAGAAAATGCGGGAACAATTGGTAGGGCAAGCTGATGTTGTGACCAATCAACCCGCGGTCCTGCTTGCACAGGCCTCGCTCGCCGGGATCTCAGGGACTACCGGCATGGGCGCCGCATTGTTTTTCGTTGCCGGTGCATTAGTGGTCATGGGTGCTATGATGCTTGCTTTCCGCGACCAGCGGCGCGAGATCGGAATCGAGAAGGCGCTTGGAGCATCCAATGCAGTCATTGCCCGGCGCCTTCTCACCGAATCGCTCCTCCTCTCCTTTTTAGGGAGCTTTGGTGGTTTGGGAATTGCTTGGATCGGCCTATCGATCTACGCCCGCAGTTGGACGAGTATCAAGTTTGGCCTTGTACAGGCACCGCTGTCGCCCCTCACGTTAGCAGTAATTCTTCTAGCCTCCCTTGCCCTCGGCGCATTGGGAAGTCTCTATCCCGTCGCCAGGAGCCGCAGGCTCGACCCTGTCGAAATTCTGCGTGAGGAATAGAGCTGTGTTACCAAGGAGCTTCCTGCTGCGTTATGCACGGCGTAACCTATGGCGGTCGCGCGGCCGCACGCTGCTAGTGCTCACCCTCATAACCCCAGTGTTTCTCTCCCTCTTGTTGATGCTTGCCAACTCCCGCGCCCTAGAAGGACAGGTCGATCGTCTAAGTGAGGAGAGTTTCACTCTCATTCAGGTTCGCGGTCATGCCACGTTCGGGCATATCAATCAGGCCGGAGGGTTGAATAGGCTAGTCCCTGCAAATATGGAGACTGAACTCGCGGCTATCCAACATGTGGTCAAAGTGGAACCCTATCTGGTGGCGATCGAGCCTGTCGCGGGCTATTATATGACCTTGCACATAGGTGTACGGCCGGGGGATGCCCGTCGACTCGCTACCCACGGCGAGGTTGGGAGGGTGAAGATCGTCACCGGTCGGGACTTGACAGGCGCAGACGAAGGAAAGGACGTGGCCCTGCTCGGCCTCGCTTACGCCCGCAAGATGGGCATAACGTTGGAGAACTTTCGCCCAGGGGAGAGCGTGTTTGTAAAAGACGTCCTGCGCGACGGTGAGCCCGGGGTTGTAAAGATTGGCACACGCAGCATCGGGGGACGCCCTTTCCGTGTGGTCGGCCTCTTTACCAGCGGTTACGCCTTTGGCGACAACCAGATGTTCCTCCCGTACAGGACCTTCCAGCGTCACTACGGGATTGAAAATAAGGTTTCAAAGTTCTTCCTACGGGTGGACCGGGTTGAGAACGTGTTGGCGGTTACGAAAGCCATTCAGGCTAACTTCTCGGACCTCGATGTAATTACTCGCACTGAGGGCGCACGCTTTCTCTCCCCCGCCCTTGCCACCATGCGCCGCATTGGACGGATCTGGGTATTTTCAACGGTGATTTTGGCTGGCGCCATGGTTTTGTTCGCCATGTTGCTTGCGGCGGACGAACGTATCCGCGAGCTTGGCACACTGAAAGCCCTCGGGGCCTCCAGCTGGAATTTAGCAGTTGTGGTGATCACCGAGTCTGCACTGCTCGCTGGGGCTGGAGCAACGTTAGCCACCGTAATCTACGTCCTTGCCGGTAAGTTCCTGGGTCTGACATTCTTCAAGGCAACCTTTGGCGTATACTTGCCCGGCCACTATGGAGAAAGCCTCCTCGACAACATGCTCGTGAGCTACGCCTTATCGCCGGGATTAGTCGGGACTCTCGTGCTTGCCGCAACGCTCACAGGTCTTCTAGGCAGCCTCTATGCGCTGTGGCGAGTGCACCGGTTAAGCCCGGTGGAAGCCCTCCGCCAGTGAACCCCGTACCACGGACTTACGTCCATGGCTCTGGGGCGCTGCCCTTGCAGGGAATTAAAAACATTCATCCCAGCGCTGACGCACGAGGCGTTCTGTGGTACGGGGTGAATAGGGAGAACAACCAAATGTCACAGCCGCTGATCCTTCTGAAGAGTGTGGTGAAACGATACAATATTGGCCCGACGCATGTGGACGCTCTCGCCGGGCTGGATCTTACAATAGCTGGAGGAGGGGTCACCGCGGTGGTGGGGCCGAGCGGCAGCGGAAAATCTACCCTCCTTCACGTGATCGGCGGCATGGACCGGGCCGACGAAGGAGAGGCGCATGTCGCCGGGGAAGCTCTCCACTACCTCAGTCCATCCGGACTTACCGCTTTTCGCCGTCATAAGGTAGGCTTCGTCTTCCAATCCTTCAACCTAATGCCCAACTTGACCGCGCTTGAAAATGTGGCGCTGCCTGCTGAGTTTGCTGGCACCTCGACTACACAGGCACGCGATCACGCTGTAGAGTTGCTTGAACGCGTCGGCCTGGGCGGGCGAATCCGACACCGTCCGGGGCAACTAAGCGGAGGGGAGCAGCAGCGTGTCGCCATCGCCCGTGCCTTGATCAACCGCCCGGCCCTCGTGCTAGCCGACGAGCCCACCGGCAATCTAGATAGCAAGACCGGCGGCGCCATCGTCGATTTGCTGGCCTCGCTTGCCGGCGAGCAAACTGTCCTTGTAGCTACGCATGATGAGCGCATAAACCGAGTCGCCAATCGGGTTATCCACCTGAGTGACGGCCAGGTAGTCAGGGACGAAAACTTGTGCTCAGGCGAAGCGGCAGGATCGTAGGCCCTTTCCCATTGAGGGTTCAGCGCTGGCAATCTTTCAGTCTATCAGAGCAAAACTAGGTCATGAGATTGCAGTGGAAAAGAAGAATCTGGCCCGTTTTGGCTAGTCTCCTTGTGATCGCTGGGGCAGTCGGCGCATATCTCGCTTTCCCCCGGCTCTCGGTGCGCTACCGCTGTGTCGATTGGCCCGATCATAAATTGCCAGGCCTAGAAACTGGGAAGGAATATCTCTTTGTGGCCATGGGCGCCTGCAACACCGTGATTGCCATCGACACCCGGAGCCATACCGTCGTAGCTGCCACCCGGCTCGAAGGAAGCTTTCCCCACGGGATTGCCGTGAACCTCGCTGGGCGCGAATTGTACGTTGCCAATGAGCGTTCCGACGATGTGTCGGTCATTTCCTTGCCGGACTTAATCTCTGTAGTTTCCATCTTGGTGGGAGATTTCCCTACCGACGTGGTTCCGTCCATGGATGGCAAGCGGATGTTCGTGGCCAACTTCAAAGGCGGCAGTGTCCAGGTCATTGACCTCATTGGCCGGTCTGTGACACGCGAGGTGACCGGGCCTCGAGCGACGCACTTCGCCGTGAGCCCGGACGGGGAACGTCTCTATGTAACCCACTGGGACCAGAATCGGTTGAGCATCCTGGACGGTCGGGATGGCGCGCTCATCAAGACATTCACACTGACAGGTAAACCGAACCACGCCACCGTTAGTCGTGACAACAAGAGGATCTACGTGACCCTGTACGGTGACAGCGCGTTGGCTGTTATCGATGCAGCTCAGCTCAACGTTATCACGTCGATCCCGGTGGGTTTACACCCAATGGCTCCCGTGGTTAGCCCAGACGACCGCTGGATCTACGTCTCTAACATTGACGGAGGAACTCTCTCGATTATTGATGCCAAGCGCCTCACTGTGGTCGGTGAGATCCGTACGGGCGGAAACCCTCAGCACCTTGTCATGGATGGAGCCGGCCGCACTCTGTGGGTTACTAATCCCTCACATGAGGTGGTGCAGGTGATTGATCTCATACGGCG
>JAPUHZ010000177.1 GCA_027297485.1 Deltaproteobacteria bacterium | reverse complement strand
GCCGCTTCTCCCCTTTGGAAACCCCATCGGCTTTGTGCCCGCCTCAAGAGGCGGGGTTTACATTGAATATGAGTTCATATGTATCTTGACAGGCCTATGTTCCCTAATAACGGCCGGCCCTCGGGTCGAGCCCATCCAAGCGCGGTCAATGGGCCTCTGCCTTGTAGACCACCCCCCCTCCTCTCCAAGGGTGGCTATTCCCACCGCCCGGGCCAGAACGCAACCTTCACGTCCCTGTGCCCGCGCTCTCCGGGACTCGGCCCTCGGTCGCCTGATGACACTTTACTAATGAACTCCTTAGTAAGTCTTAGAGTGAATTCGTCTTTTCCGGCTCTTCCGGACAAAAAGCAAGAATTTTCCCTCCGCTAACCTCTAGGGGAACACCCTGGAGGAAAGCCCCGAGGCAGGGACCCCAAATACACTCTCCTGTTGCCGGCTCATAAGTGGCGCCGTGGTTGGCACAAACGAGATAACGCTTGTCCTCGGAGAAGAAATGGTTATCCACCCAATCCATCGACATGGAAATGTGACGGCAGCGATTGACATAAGCGAATAGATTTCCCTCATAGTTGCCCAATATGACCTCGATGGTGTTTCCCTGACATCTAAGCCGAAACTTCTTCGTCATCCCGTGCAAAAGCTCACCGGTTCGAGCCACTGCTTTACCCCTGCGCCGTTTTTTCCCCCTACCCTCTCCCATAACCTTCGCCTCAATCCGCTAAAAAGGAAAGGTCTCCCGATGGACAACCCACTACTATCTCTCCTTGGTTTACAAGGACCGGGAGCTGAAAGAGGGAGAGCCCTTTACAGGGCCCGTCGACGCAGAGCCCCGAACCGGGCTCATAGATCGCGCCATGGGTTAAGCAGATGAGGTGTCGACCATCTTCGGTAAAAAACTGATAGCGGACGAAATCAAGGGGCGTGGTCATGTGACGGCAACGATTGATATAGGCGTGAAACTTCCCTTGGTAATTGATCAGGAAACCATCGACCCGATATGTCTGGCAGATCAACCAAAACTTCTTGACCGAGCCTGGCTGCATTTCCTCCACCCGAGCAATAACCCTTCCGCCCATTCTGCTCTCCCGTTCCATTCGGGCCTTATCCCGGTAGAAAAGATACCTGCGGATGATCAGGCCCAAAAGGTAAAGGCAGAGAAACAAAAGGGAAAGATAGATAGTTAGGGCCATGGCAAAATGTTAACGGTCAGTGAAGTTATTTAGATTCCTTCCCGGTGACGTTGCGGATTCGTTTGACATCCTGCGGGGTCTGGCTCCCTTTCATCCCCATGACCTTCATGAGCTCACTTGCCATCTCCGCCGTCACCTGATCCTGGATGCTCCCCTTTCCATCCGGATCTGCTTTGAGAAAAAGCATAATCTTTTCCTTGGGGACACCGGTGCGCTCCAGCCCGTCAAGAAACTCTCCGTATCCCCCGTGGCCCCACAGCTCCTGAACCCGCGCCAGGAGCTTTTTACAGTCCCTACATACTTTTGCCCAAAGACCCCCTCGATCACCGCAGTAAACACACCGACCCATCTCTGCACCGATTTTACCGAGATAGAGAAACTTGCAAAATATTCACCTTCTCTCGGACAAACTTTTAGCAAATATCCCCTGCAGGGCCGAAGTCAGGATCTTGTTGGAAGCAATCATGCCTCGGCATACTGCATCTTTTTGGTTAAAAACAAAATCCTTGCCGCTCCCGTCCACCACCCTCCCTCCAGCCTCTTCCACAATCACCACCCCGGCGCAAATATCCCACTCGTGAATCGAGCGGAATGTCAGAGTTGCATCCCCCCCCCCCTCAGCGACCTTAGCCAACCGGTAAGCAATACTTCCCACCGGTTCCAACCGACAGATATCAACAAACAACTGAAATCTGCGACGCGGCTCCGAACGGCTGACCAACAACGAACTTCCCTGCAACTTTTCCTGCGTAGAGACATGAATCGGGCGGTCGTTGAGCATTGCTCCACATCCTTTAACAGCTCGGTAGAACTCCTTTTGCGCCGGGTTGTAAACCACCCCCAGCACAGGATGTCCCTCCACAACCAACCCCAAGGAAACAGCAAACTGGGGGACCCCTTCGATAAACTCTTTGGTCCCGTCGATAGTATCGACCACCCACACGCGAGAGGCCTTGAGTCTCTCCTGATTATCCTTGTCCTCTTCGGAGAGCCACCCGTCATCAGGATAACGGCCCCAAATAATCTCTTGGATCTTACGATTTGCCTCCAGATCCGCTGTGGTCACGGGATTGCCCTTCCCCTTTTCCTCTACACGATAGTCTTTGCCGTATAGGGCCATAATGATCCGGCCCGCTTCCCTGGATGCCTTTTCTGCAGTCTTAAGTTCTTCAGAAAAATGATTCTGGATATTCACCGCTTACTCTCCCCCTCCATTTCTCCAACAGTCTCTGGACATTAAATAACAGAAGTCGGACAATAGACAAGAGTTCCATCGAATTTGATGCGCACACTGGGCCTCCTAGGACTCTCGTTAATCCTTTTGGGAGAGGGATTAAGTTTTATCCACATCCTCCCCTGGTCTCAATATGTCTTTCCCCTTTTCTGGTACGGCTATATTCTAGTTCTCGACTCCCTCAATTACCGGCTCTGCGGCACCTCACTTCTCTCTGACCGGCGACGCGCGTTTCTGCTCATGCTTCCGGTCTCTGCCTTCTACTGGACCATCTTCGAATGGTACAACCTAGTCATCCAAAACTGGGTCTATATCAATACCCCGCCTGAAAAATGGGTCGGGATGACGATAAAGATCATCTCTTTTGCCACAGTGATCCCGGCAATTTACGAGACTACGGACCTCCTGGGGGCTTTCCATCCGACAGAAAAAGGACTGAGGGTCCGATCTCTCATCCCCCCCAATTGGCGTGGTTTCTCGCTCCTCCTGGGACTCCTTCTCTCGGCTTTACCCTTCCTCTTACCAGAGCTTTTTTTCTGGTCAGTATGGCTCGGCCTTTTTTTTCTGATCGATCCTATCAATGACTGTCTAGGCCGGTTCTCGATTCTTCGCGATTGGCAAGCAGGGGACCTTCGCCGAACCACGCTCTTTCTCTTAGCCGGGTATGTCTGTGGTTTTTTCTGGGAGTTCTGGAATTACTGGGCTTACACAAAGTGGATTTATACAGTCCCCCTTCCTGATATGCCCCATATTTTTGAGATGCCTGTCTTGGGATTTTTAGGCTTCGGCCCCTTTGGTGTTGAGACCTTCGCCTTCTGGACATTGGTGTGGGGAGAGAAAAGAGAGCGCTGAATCTAATACAAACGCAGTAAGTAAGTTTACATTTCCTCGCTGGAAGGAGCCTTCAGGCCGAGGGAAATGGGGGTGATTATTCCTACCGTCTGGGCCTGCACCAAGTCTCACGTTCGGTTCCCTCGTCCTTCAGCCCCCTTCACCTCGGAATAGCCTCAATGTAACAAATTTAAATACGTTTGTATTAGGTAGGGATGGAGAGAGGGTCGCTGCTCTTCTCAGCCCCGGCCCGGATCATCTCTGCGATGGCCCGTTCGGAATCGCCTGGCTGGAGATCCACCCCTCGAACGGCATCCTCAAGTAAAACTACTTTAAATCCCTCTTTGAGCCCATCGACAACCGTATGTTTCACGCAGTAATCCGTCGCCAGGCCACCCACGAATATCCGCTCTACGCCGCGCTGACGCAAAAGCTCGGCTAACTTTACATGGTGCGTATCCGTTCCCTCAAATCCGGAATAGGCCTCCTCTTCCGGACCCATTCCCTTGGAAATGATCACCACATTTTCGGAGAGTACCAGATCTGGGTGAAACTCCGCCCCCTTGGCTCCCCGGATGCAGTGGGGAGGCCACACGCCGCCGCTGGTATTAAAATGACTTGTCTTTTCAGGATGCCAGTCGCGCGTGGCAAGGATCGGCAGATTGGCCCTTTGAAACCTCTCAATATACCGGTTCAATACCGGTACAACTCTATCCCCCTCTGCAACCGGAAGGGCTCCGCCAGGGCAAAAATCGTTCTGAACATCGACAACTAGAAGGGCATCTCTACCTTGCATCGCTTTCCATTATAATGGAAGATATGACCGTTTCAATGACAAGGCAGCCATCAGTCATTAGGCAACAGGCAGGAGACAGGAAGTTTACGGACACCTGCCTCGCGCCTCACGGCTTTCGCCATCTGCCACCTGACAGCTAACGGCTGATAGCTAACAGCTCAACCATGGCACTAAAAGCGATCTTCTTTGACGCCGCAGGGACACTCATCAAACCCGCCAGGCCAGTCGGCGAGAGCTATGCCATATTGGCAAAAAGGTACGGCATGAAAATTTTGCCTGCAGAGATCGCAAAACGGTTTCGGACCTGCTTTTCCTCGGCTCCACCCCTTGCTTTTCCCACAGCACAGGCTAAGGATCTCCAAGATCTGGAGCGCGCTTGGTGGAAAGAGCTGGTGAGAAGAATCTTTGAGCCTTGGGGATTTCTTGCTCATTTTGACGACTACTTTTCCGAACTCTTCAGACATTTCAGTAGGGCCGAGGCCTGGTCCCTCTATCCCGAGACCGAAGAGACCTTGTCGGCATTAAGGAAACGGGGCTTCATCCTTCAGGTGATCTCGAATTTTGATTCCCGTCTCTTCGGTATTCTCGACGGTCTAGACCTAGCCCCCTATTTTGACTCTGTCGTCATATCGAGCCAGGTGGGATATGCTAAGCCCGCACCGGAAATATTCCACGCAGCCCTGATGCTCTATCACCTAAAAGCGGACGAAGCCATGCATGTAGGAGACAGCCCAGAGAAAGATGCCGCAGGAGCCGGCGATGCCGGCTTGACAGGGGTGCTGCTGGACCGTAATGGCAGAGCCGAGTCAAACTCTTTCCCGCGACTTCGGAATCTCAAAGAGATATTGCCCCTTATCGATCAGCGGAGTTAAACAGTGTAGAAAGTCGGGCTACAAGGAGTCCTTAAACGGCCAAACAAAAACCACGCATCAAGCTCGGCATTGAGGGGAGCCAGACCTCAAAATCAGCTACGATTTTACCAATACCCGGAAACGGCACTATCGTCTTACCCAAGGAGAATTCGACGTTGGGGAGTTTTCTACCGCCATCTTTATGTCTAAACTGTAACAGCAATAGGATGGTCACGCCTTTTTTTTCAAGCACATGATAAGCAAACAGAATCGGCTTCTATGGGTACTGGCTTTAGGTCACGGGGCCACTCACTGGCATCGCGGAGCCATGTCCGTCTGCCTCCCCTTAATTCTCAAGGATCTCAGCATGAACTACACCCAGATGGGATTGATCCGATCTGTTCAGCAGATCGTGGCAATGATCAGCACAATGGTGGGGGGATTAGCAACGGACATCCTGAATCAACGCAAGGCGATTCTCGTTTTCTCTGTCTTATGGCCCTCTCTCTTTTTTTCCTTTCAGGGCTACGCCACCACTTTTCTGGTCTTTGGCGCTCTGGTTTGGGCGCAAATGCTCTTCGGCGGTTATCTCTGGCATTCACCCGCTCGAGCGGTGATCGGAGAAACCTTCCCCGACCGTATGGGCTACGGGCTTGGAGTCCACGGCATGGGGGGGAATCTGGCACAGGCCCTAGCGCCACTGGCCATAGGCGGATTGCTGTTGTTCATTGGCTGGAGAACAGCTTTTAAACTTCACCTGATTCCCGGGCTTCTTGTAGCCCTCCTCCTCTGGCAACTGCTTCCTTCGCTGGGGCGATCGATGGAAGAAAGAAAAAAGGGCACATCCTATGTGGCCGGGTTCCGGACTGAGATCTTGGGAAATATCCCCTTTCTCGGCATCACCCTCGTTGGCGCGCTCAGGTCTGTTGGCGAGAACGTGATCCCCACGTTTCTCCCACTTTATCTCTACTATGAAATGAAAATGAGCCCCCCCACAATCGGGGTCTACCTCGCTTCCCTTGCAATGGTCGGGGCCATTGCCGCACCCATTGTTGGCCACCTCTCAGACCGATGGGGCAGAAAGCCCATAGTTTTTCTCTGTCTGCTTTCCGGGAGCATGCTGATTACGGCTATACCGTGGGTACACTCTACCGCTATCCTATTCCCAATGATTTCTCTGGGAGGTGTCGTCCTTTTCTCCGTCGGTCCTGTCATTCAAGCTAGCGGCCTGGACCACACACCCCAGGAACTTTGGGGATCAGCTCAGAGCTTCATGGATATCGGACGCTCCACCCTGTCTCTGATTTTTCCCCTTGTGGCCGGAGCGGTGGCTGACCTATACGGCCTAAGTTACACCTTTTACCTGTTTGGGGGCATAACCCTGATTGCGGCCCTCGTCATGCTTTCAGTTCCACAGCGCACGCAGGGGCGGGGTCACAGAAAAGATGAGATCAGTAAATGATATTCTCAAGGTCCTTGATCATCTGAACAAGGGTTTTCCGCGGTTCCTTATCCTTTACCACGCCACTTTACGCCACCCCACCTATCCACCATAGAAGACCTTCTCTCCCAGGTCCTTGAGTGTCAACGTGGCCTCGTCAGGTCGGCTTGCAGGCTGCACGGCGACACCTGCATCGACCACCTTGCCAACGAAGATCGAGTGGTCACCCTTCTCCACCGTTTCAACTAACACACATTCAACAAAGGCCGGCGTCTTCTCGAGAATAGGGACTCCCCTGCTGCCTGAGCGGAACGCTTCCCCGCCAATCGTATTACCCTTCCGTTCGGTCGGCTTGAAGAATGCGAATGCTGTGGATTGCTGGTCTTTTCCGAGAATGTTCAACGCGAAAGCTCCCGCCTCCTTGATGATATCGTGACACGATGAACCGGCCTTGACACCAACCACCACCAGCGGTGGCTCGAAAGCAACCTGGGTAACCCAATTCACCGTCGCCGCTGCGACGCGACCATCCTTTCCCTCTGCAGTGAGCACGTATAACCCATACGGAATCATCCGGAGAGCGGTTTTCTTGATATTCTGATCCATACTTACCTCTTTCCTG
This sequence comes from Deltaproteobacteria bacterium, assembly GCA_027297485.1. The sequence goes on along the minus strand of JAPUHZ010000177.1, from coordinate 301 downwards.
CGCGACATAAAGTGCGCTTCTGCAAAACCTTTAAGCGGGGAATTTACCCTTTTCTTTTGGGATTGTAAAGTGCAGCCTGCTGCCAATGTTGTAGCAAAGTAACTATGTCAGGGGTTAATGGCAATGTGGTTATGTCAGGGTATGAAAACAACCATAGTCCTGACAATGGCAGAGGTAAAGCGAGTAGAAGTCATTCAGAGGGTTTTTAGGGGAGAGGTGACGATGGCAGAGGCGGCCATGGTGCTTGGGGTTACTGAGCGCCACAGTTTTAGGATCAAGGCCCGGATCGGAAAGGAGGGGG
>JAPUHZ010000176.1 GCA_027297485.1 Deltaproteobacteria bacterium | reverse complement strand
ACGTCCTCGCTCATGCGAAACGACCCCTTCGGGTAGTGCTGCTCGTTTTTTAAGTAGTAACAGTAGTGACAATCCAGGTTGCAGATGGCACCTACCGGTTTTGCAAAGATTTGAAACTCGCGGGAAGCCTGGGCCATGGTTAAAATTTTTCCCTCTGTAACTTCATCGGGCAAAGGGTATCGATTAGCGGGGATGATGTCAACACTTTGGTAGGATAACGCAGCGTGATCTAACGAGATTTGGGGTGAGAAAGCGGTTGCAAAAGAGACAATTAGCCGCAGATTTACGCCGACTAGGGAACAGCAAAGCGCAGAGCGCCTGGCGCAAAGCGTTAGGTCATTTAACCGCAGATTTACGCAGATTATCGCGGATTAAAATTTAATCACCGCAGAGGAATGAGTTTGGCCCAAGCGCGTCGTACGAAACTTGCTGACAATGATTTCTCGGACCGATTAATGTCGGATTGGGGTTAAGGCTCCGGGTTGATCTTTATGATCTTTGTGCCCTGCAATCCGATCCCAGCCATGACACCCTTCTGGTCGGAGATGAAGGCGTAAATGCCCTTTCGCAGGGTCGTCGTCGTGGCTGACACAGCTATACCCTTGTTCAGGACGACAATACTGGGCCCTGTGCCGAGCTCCCAACCGGCGCTCCTATTGAGATAGTCCAGCGACTCGTCATCCATGAACATCAAAACATAGTCAAAAGCCTGAAGACCTGCTTGAAGGCCAAAGGAGACCGCAACCGACTGATAATAACCAGTGGATTTACCTTCCTTAAGCAGGGCGCCAACACCCAATTGGGTACCTGCTAAGAAACCAAACTTCACGACCTTGGGGAAAACAAGCATGCCCTTGGCTTTCTCCCCCAACACCTCTGCTCCAGGAGTCGTGTCGTAAAGCGTTTTGAGGGCCTCCGTGACCTTGCGATCGATCTCGCTCGCACTGTCCGCCAGCGCACGGTTCGGCGCGGAAAGGCTCATGACAAGGATGGCTATTACCGTAACTAGAAACAGACACTTTTGATTTGTTCTCTTTGTTTGGTGCATTTACTTTCTCCTTGCACACATTTTATATTATATTCTTGAGTTGCAGGTGGCGCGCCACCTTATTCCGGGGTAGGTTCATGTGGAAGACACTGTTGCCAGGAAATGCGGCGACAGAGGGGCGCACGCAGTAAGAATTCAGCTAAAAAAGGCGCTGGCAGATGATAAACTATTTCCCATTCGCAGGTCAAGAAAGAAATTGAGAAAGTATCCCTGCTTGTAGACAACTGGCCCGGGCCGGTGTATGCGGTATGGATAGGAAAGTCGAGCAAGGAGGTGCGCTATGATCGGTTATCCTGTAATCGACGCTGACGGGCACCTGACGGAAAGTATCGAAGTCTACCGTGACCGGCTGCCGGAACCACACCGCTCGGCGCGCAACCTGTTTCCACAGGACGGCTGGGACCGGGGCCTGGGGCGCATGGGGCACCGTGTCCACGACCCAGCTCGGCAGCTGGCTGACATGGATGCCGAGGGCATCGACATTGCTGTGCTCTTTCCCACAGCAGGGCTCGCCATCGGCAATGTCCGGGATCCCGACCTCGCCCGCTTGCTTGCTACCGCGTACAACAGCTGGCTGGCGGAGTTTTGTGGTGCCGCGCCCGATCGCATCAAAGGCGTGGGCATCGTGGCGCCCCAGGAGACTGAGAGCGCTACCGAAGAGCTGAAGCGCCTGGTCGACCTGGGCATGGTGGCGGTGCAGGTACCGACTTATGTCGCCTGGCGTAAGCTATCGGACCGGGCCCTCGACCCCTTCTATGCCACTGCCGAGCGGCTGGAGGTACCGATCGCCATCCACAGCCAGCCGCGCGACGCGGCGGGGACCGACCGCTTCGACAAATTCCTGGCAGTCCACGCCGTAGCGCATCCTTTCGAGCAGATGATCGCCATGACCCAGCTCATCTTCGGCGGCGTGCTGGAGCGCTACCCACGGCTGCGCGTTGGCTTCCTCGAGTCCGGGGCCGGCTGGGTACCTTATTGGATGGATCGGTTGGACGAGGAGTGGGAGAAGCGGGGCGACGTGGAGGCGCCGCTGTGCCCGCGCCCGCCGAGCGAGTATGTGAAGAGTGGGCGGTGCTACTTCGGCGTCGAATGCGGGGAGCTTACTATCCCCGATGCGATCGGCCACGTTGGCGATCGTTGTCTGCTCTACTCATCGGACAATCCGCACTGGGATACCGACTGGCCGCATTCGGTGCAAAAGCTGCGCGGGCGCGACGACCTGACCGAGGAGAACAAGCAACGCATCCTATGTGAGAACGCGGCGGAGTTCTATGGGCTGCCTGTCCGGGAGCTGGCGGCGCAGCCGCCGACCGGATCTACCTAGCCCGAACTATCCGTCGTTGCGGAAATTCGGCTCATTTTCGTGGTATTTCAGTTTAATATCGCGGCGTTGTCTTGGTTCGACCCACTACAACGCAAAGTAACTGTTCCCACCGATTTCCCTCTCCCCCTTTCAGTTCAAATTGACACGACCCCGCGGGAGTGAATATGCTCTCCTTCTAACAAATCCGTATCCTCCATGGGAGATTTTATGCTTGATTTCTTTTATCCAAAGCATCCGTTCGAGTCCCAGACGCTCAGACTTGTGGCCGAAGCCCAGCAGGGAGGCGGTGACATCTTCGATATTGCGCGGCTGTGCCGCAAGATCGAACCGGGAGACAAGCAAGGTTGGGAGCGTGCATGGTTGGATTTGGCTCACGCCACGGAAATCGAAGCCAAGGAAGCTCTGGCGGCGGGACACCGGGGAACAGCTATGCAGTTTTTCTTTCACGCCAATCAGTACTACCGCATGTCCGATGTCTTCCTGACTACTGCAGATGAGGCCAAGAAGAGAGAACGATTCCTCATGGCACAGAAAAACTTTCGGGATGCAGCAAAGCTCCATTTCCCCCCGATAGAAGCTATTTCCGTAAAAAACGGCGAGGAGACTTACGACGGTTACTTCTGCCATCCCGTCAATCGCGAAGCGGGAAAATGGCCTGCCGTCTTTTTAATCGGGGGGGCCGATGCCTACGCGGAAGAGATCTATTTCGGCGGGAAGCAGGTCCTCGAGCGCGGCTGGGCATTGCTGTTGGTTGACACGCCGGGCCGGGGATCTTCCATATACGTTAAAGGAATCCCCACCCGACACGACTACGAAGTGCCGGTCAAGGCCTGCATCGACTACTTGCTCTCCCGTCCTGAAATTGACGCCAACCGCATTGCGCTAATGGGCATCAGTATGGCAGGTTACTACGCCCCACGAGCCGCTGCCTTCGATCCACGGGTGAAAGCTCTCGTGGCCTGGAGCGGTTGCTACAGCATCCTGGAAGACCTTTATCTCTTCTGCGAACACCTTCAGCCGACTGTCCGCCGGCTTCTCGGCGATGTCAGCGACAGCACGGCACGGGAGAAGCTCAAGGCGTTTACAATGGAGGGCACAGCCAAAAACATTACCTGTCCCACTTTGATCACTCACGGAGCGGAAGATCGCTTGATGAGTGTGAAAGGCGCGCAAAAGCTATTTCAAGAAATCGACAGCAAGGATAAGACACTCAAGATCTACGACAACGCCGAGACCGGCGGAACCATCCACTGCAGCCATGATCACTGGGCTCACAACGTCCCCTTCATGCTAGACTGGCTGGAGGAGAGGATTTGAAATGGTCTGACGATGGGGCAATGGAAAGAGGTCAAAATCCTTTCTCACATAGGGCGGCCGAATGGCGACTGAATTGGTGGATTCACTGTTTGACGGATTTTCGGGCAAACGCCGCAATGGTCTCTGCGAGTTTAGAACCGAGGCATGGACTAAGAGCACGGCTCACCTGCTGCAATGGTATCTGCTTTTTAACCTGTGTGAAAATTTCTTCGTGTAGTTGAGCAACAACGTACATCAAAACCAAGGCGATGGATTTGGGGGTCAGAGTCATTTATAGCTTTACGGCATTTTGCCAATCGTTCCTTAGACCTGCAATTTTGTCATCAAAATTGCCATTCTAAGCACTAAATTTGGCCCATATTCGTGGTATTTCAATTTAATATCAGGGAGTTGCCTTGGTCCGACCCACTACTAACCACTACTACCACTACTACCCCACTACTACACTACTACCTGGTTTTGAATCACCTGTGGAAGAATAGCTTAACGGTCGGGTTCTCCGATTGTGCTAGCTGCTGCTTTCCTTTTGTAGTAAGCGAGAATCTTTCCCGAGAGCAAACCTTCTTCAGCCAGCTTTTCAGCTGAATTGGTGACACAGGCTTTGTATTTGCTACGAGTCAATTCTTCCCCGGGCTTCAATAGCCCGAGTCTAACCCAGGCCTGAGTGATGGTCTCACGCTTGTCTCGAACCCCATTACTATTCATGTCGATAAACTCCCCTCTCCCATCCAGCGGCTCCAGATTGACCCCATCGAAGGCGGCAAGGGCCGTCTGCTGACCTGCTCTCCGATCACTGCCAAGGGCCGCGGGGAATATATAGTAGACACCCAACGGACAAGCTATCTCGGGAAGCGCAATGGCAGGGTTTTTATTCCTATTGTTGCGATTCAGGCTGCCCAGTTCCGGCAGGTCGGATTTCGTTGGAGGTGGCTCCTTGCCTTTCTCTACCCATTTGTCGAGAAGATCGATGACGGTATCAATTAGGCCGCCCAAATCAAGAGCCTGAAACACCAGATCTGGTCTAGACACTTGTCCGGCGTCAAAGTGGCTAACACCCCTCACCTCGTACATTCGGTGCTTATGGGCTAAACCTTTGTGCTTGAGGATTAGGGCATTTTCTCGTTTCTTCTGAAGGTAATCACCGGTCTCACCCGAATATAACTGGTGTGAGATGTCTATCTGCTTAACAAACTTTTTCTTATCTTCCTCCCGAACAAAAAGAGTATCCTTCCCATCTACCATTAGGATCGGAAGCCACATTCCACCGCCAGCATCATCTAACAGCAAACCGTCAAAGAGGGGCGTCCCGTCGTCATCTCTGTTGAATCCAGGGTGATATTGAATAAGTCTTCCCAAAAAAACCGCCGGCGGAAAAGCCGTAAAAATAAGTCTTCTGAGGTTTTTGGCCGAGTCTCGATTGCAGAATGTTCTCTGCTATTTTTGTAAATCCCAACATTAAGCCTGCATGGGAACTAACATTATAGTTTGGTAACGTCGTCCCATCTTCCAGCGTAACAGTAACGTCTCCCCCTACCCGTTGGGATGATCGCAGGGTATGGGCTACCGCATAACCCTTGTCCACCATAAGCCCAACGTATCTGTTCACGTTTGTTAGAGGATTGAAATCAGCTTTTGGATCACGCGGCAAAAGCGTGCCCACAGCCCCGTAAGCAGTTGCCCCATGGGCGGTGACAAATAGTTTGCGGTTCCAGTGGTCGGGATTTTCAGGAAAGAAGAGTGAGATACCATTGCCTGTTGAGACTTCGTATCTGGCTATTCCTTTAAAGCGCTGGCCAGTGGCCCCGGACTGCGTGAAGACGAAATCCGGACCGTCAGTAAAATATTTGGACCTTGGGCCTTCTTCTATGGCCCATCCTTCGAGTGTCCCGGTGATCCTCAATTCAATCCGGTGGAATTTTTGGCCTTTGATGTTGAAAACCAACTCCTCCGAGATAACCTGGCACTGCTCATGTCCGATGGTCTTTCCATCGATCTCTTTCTTAGGCGGCAAAAATTCCTTATGTGACAATGCCGACCCACTCTTTCTTGGACCCTTCTGGGGCTTTCCTGCATCAATTGCTGCGATAGGTTTTGCCATTTTCAATGCTCCCTATTGGTCACCCTATTTTTGCTCTCGCCCCGGTACGGAGTGGATCATAGGCCATGTCTCCCGAGCCGCGGGTACCGCCTGACCAAGTGTGCCGTCCTAGACCGATGGACAGTACCACGTGTAGAAGAGAGCAAAAGCTCAACTAGTTATTGCCCACAGTGTTCTCCCATGGATGCCCTGGGAGCTCAATGTCGCCTATCTGGACGACTAAACATTGCGTCCAGCTCTACGTATGAAAGACCCCAAAATCTGGCACACTATCCGCTAGTTACCTAAGTTCTGTCAAGGTCCGTCCCGCCGTCAATTTCGTTGGAAGTGTAGCTAGATAAGGGCTCGCTCAAGATATTTACTCCACAGAGATAACCCCGAAAGCCACTGACCTAGGCCCGTAATACAGCGTTTACTTTCCCAGACGCGATTTGATGATTTTTCCGGTTGGTCCCTTGGGGAGACTCTTTAGGATAGTGAACTGGCGCGGGTATTTGAAAGCGGCGAGGCGTTCCCTGCAGTGGGTATCAAGCTCCTCTAGGGTGGTCTTTGCTCTGCTCCTGAGGGAGACGAATGCGGCGATTTCCTCTCCCAGGTCAGGGCTGGGAACCCCGATCACACTAGCTTCGGCAATGGCTGGGTGAGAGAGGAGCACCGCCTCTACCTCTTGGGGAACAACGGAATACCCGCCTCTGAGTATCCGTTCCTCCTTGCGCCCTGC
>JAPUHZ010000175.1 GCA_027297485.1 Deltaproteobacteria bacterium | reverse complement strand
CGATTCGGGCTTACACCCCATCTCGTAGCCTTCAGGTCCCGAAGCAGGCGGTCGAACGACGCGCGGTAGGCGTCGTGGTCTTTCCAGCGGCGGAAGAGGGCATCCCCGCGCCCTAGCGGCCTACGTTGGAAAAATACATCTGGTAGCTCTTTGGCCGTGTCGCTGCTTTTCTGTACTTGTTGTGGTGTTGGGCGTTGGTGTGTTGTTGGTGCGGTGTGATTGTCGTGCGAACATTGAATCCCCGCGCTTTTGTGGCTTACGTCGCTCCCCTACGGGTCGCGCACGTGCGAACCTGGGGTTCGCGTATCGAAGAGGGGTGATGAGTCGAAGCCCAGCCCCTCTTGTGTTTAGCCGCCACCTCCAGGGGGGTGGCGGGGGCGCATCTATTTCTTTGTTCTGTTTTCCTTCTTTACTTGATCAATATAACACCTATAACCACGGCGTGATGCCTCTGACCTGTTCGGATCTTGTGCTCTCTCCTTGATAATGTTTTCTACGTCAAGAATATTCTGTTTTACAATGGGTCCCGTAATCTTCACTGGTCCCTTCTTGTAAAACGTCGCGCTATGATTTCTTCGAAAACCGCGTTGCTCAAATACAGAAATGATCTGGCTACAGAGGAATTGAAAGTCATAGCTACCGGAGAAGGCAATATTATCTACATAGCGAGAGTGCTCTAAGTTATGATCCGCTGCAAGGCATGCATATACTTCATCGATGGGTCTCATAACGAGGTTGGCCATCTTGGGACTTGTCGGAGCACCTTGTGTTAGGCGTCCCCCGTACGTGACAAGGTTTCGTAGAAGTTTGGCTACGGGTACTGAAAAGCCTAGAGTTCGTAACTCTCCGTAAACATGTTTAGCTGTGATTGATGGGTAAAAATTTTGTATATCTGTATGAAAACGAAAGGGCTTTCCTTTGTGCGCATTGGCATTGGAGACATGCCCTTTGCCTTTCACACCGTATACATTTGACGGTAAGGCAATCTCATCAAGTATTTTTTTCTTGATTGTGTGCTGAACCTCTTTCAGGTCTCCAGAGGGCGCATCAATTCTCCGAGTTTTGATTTTACCAGTTTTGGTACGTCTTGGCGTACCATTTTCATGGAGCTTGATTATTTCCCAACTCTGGTAATGCAGGTGAGCATCCCTACCCAATCGGACAAGATCGGGCAAGGGAAACCCAATGATATCTGCGAATTCAGTCAGTGCCTGGATCACTTCGCCGGGGCTTTTCCGGTGATCGATTGCACCGTGTCTCCTTCGATGAATTGATCAACCAATGAGCGTAATGTTGGCTCAAGCGCTGTGAATATCGCACGTTTACTGCCAGGCACATCACTCTCGTCGATTGACAAGAAGAATAGCAGTGGCAGCGGCACGTGTAGTTTCTCGCTGATCGCATCCAAGACCGACAGTGTCGGCTGTCGCTTATCGTGTTCGATCTGCGATAGATAAGCAGCAGAGACCCCGCATAGCTGCGCAAGTTTCTTCTGCTTAATGCCGCGCCGGTTACGAAGCTCGGAGATAGTACGCCCTAGTTTCATGAGCTTGTATTGGAGTAAGTGCAGTGGTGTCGAAGAGAGACAACTGAGCAAAGGTAATGCGGAGGGCCGTCACCGTCATCGTAGCTAGTCGAGCATTTGAAGAACTTCGATGATGCGTGCAACCATCGTCACAAATCTAGCTCCCCGTTCAAGGGATGATAGTGACGGTTGTTGTAGTTCATCGAGAATCTCCAGGACTTCTTCCAGCGCTTTGACATCAGGAGGCGAGAGCAAGTGACGGTGCTCATCAAGGATGACCTGTACCCTAAAGGCGCAGGTCGGATAACTCAAGGTTCTCCATATCCTTATACGATTAGGTTATGTTTATCGAGGACGGCGCTTTGCCATCTGTCGCACTCGGCAACAACGTCGTACGTCGTCACTCACCCATAACCCTCCGTTACCTTTCTGTCGCTCCTGGGGGTGTGTTACGAGATCGTCACCCCCTGTTTGCGGGAACATGTGTCACACAGACACACGCGATCCGTCCCTCCGGATGCCGCCTTCGTTGGCACGCGGAGGGCCGGTTTCCTTCGTCGCAGCGATTGCGCGTGCCTCCGATCACAGGTGTGTTCGCGTGATGATGATCGAGAGTCATTCCTTAACGTTCCCGTTGGGGATGTTGCCAAGGTTCGCTCCCTTCGCGTGTGTGATCGGGATCGCGTGTGTCTGCGACATCTTCGCCGTTGATGCTGAGCAGGTCATCTTGAGAAAGAACACTATAAAAGCAGCTACGTTAGCTGTAAGTTAAAGTTTCCAGTATCATCGATTATTTTCTTAATCATACAGCTAATAGTAAATATCCTCACTTGGCCTACCCATCTGACCGCCCCATTCGCCTGAGGGCCTCCCCCATCGGCCACGCATCGCACTTTGCTGCCTCTACCGTGGCGGTGAACGAAGCCTCGTACGCCTCTTCCTGGGGTGTCTCGGCTGGGGTTGGTGGGCTCGGTATCGAAGGGGTGATGGGTCAATCTGATTTCTTGACGACGCGGCAAACGGTCACGGTCTCGGCTTCAATCGTGTAGTCAGACATCGCGGCGATAATACCGATCAAGGTTTGGAGATAACGGGACGGGGTATCTGTGTTGAGCGCATTGGTGATCGTGCCCCGTGTAGGGAGCAACCACGTCAAATTCGGAGGCAGGCCCAATAATGCTCCAAACCCGAGCATCCGGACGCGTGGTAGGGTCAGGTAGCGGTACTTGTGGAGCCACTGGAAAAGGGCGACGTCACTGGATTGGAGATCCATTATGATCTTTTTTCTTCCAATTGCCGAGGCTGCTGAGCATGTTCGCTGATAAGATAGAACCAGCGAAAATCCTTTTTCAGCTTGCGCTCGACAATGTGTCCTGCTGCTTCTTCCACTCCTTTTTGTAATGGGGACCCAACTACCGGAATGAAGCTCAAAGGGAGAGTAGCCCAAGAAACGATCTTTCTGACTCGCCCTGCTTTCTGTTCTATCCTGAGAACCTCCTGAAAGGTTCGGTTAGCAAACTCTTTGTCGAACTCTACATCTCCTCTCACGGCCTTCTCAACAAGTTCCCGTAACTGGGTGATTCGTTTATCAGTGAGTATTTTGATCAGACTTCGGGGATTCGAGAAAGAAATCTCAGGGAAGGATACCTCGAAGAGTTTCCTTACCGCCCTCATATTCTCTTGTCCAGGCCGTTCTTCAGCCCCAATAGTCAGAAACTTGGCCCTGTAAAACGGAGCATAGTCTTCCCAATCATGGAAACCCATCCCAAGAGTATGGGACACGACGAGATTTGCATTCACATAGGCTAGATACTCTGTAAGTAGTGCTCTAAGAACTTGCCGGTATTTAGAACGACGACGCTTTGAAGACGACTTGAGAGCCCCTTTCAGAAGATCGAGGTATGGTGTATCACCGATCACTCCAATAGCGTGCGCGTTATCTTCGATGTGAAGAAATTCGATGATGTCAGATCGGTCGAAATCGGTGGTAGCGTGCGCGTTATCTTCGATGTGAAGAATTTTGATGATGTCAGATCGGTCGAAATCGGTGGTCTCGTAACTAACTTCCTTTACTTCATAATCAGGCTGAAATTCTTTTACATGTAAGATATCAGATCGCCAGAAATCACCAGTCAAAGTAACATATTTACCCCATAAGTCCAGGGACTCTTTTAGCGGATCGACCCAGTCGTCGAGTCTTTTTAAATCACGCTCCATCATCTTTTCGAGTAAAGTGCGATTGTCGGCTATGATAGCATTAAAATCTTCTATCCGGATAAATCCCTCCGCGTAAAGGGACTTCACAACCTCTGCGGTTAGCTTATATCCTTGAGAATAACGATCCTTCTTTATTCTCTCCCAGGTCTCTGAGTCGAGAATCACTCTATCGCAAAGTAAAAGAACGGCGAAGTCGGGCACTGGTAGACGCCCAGCTAAAGACATTCTTAATGGAGGCATCCTATAGAAAGGATTAATGTCGCCGAAGGATGGGCCTTCATCACCCTTCAGGCCCAGGTGCGACAATCCAAATGAGGTGAGGATGAGTTCCATTGATTCATCTCTTTTCATATCCCCCAAACAACCCGCCCAGGTCGACGTCCTGGCCTTCAATATCGTCATCCTTGGCCCATTCATGCAACTGACCATGAAGCTGCGCCTGATGCCTCTTGATGGCGCGTGATTCGTCTGGCCCAATAGCGCTGTCGCTCAGCAGTGCTGTTTGGAATAAACTGGCTGGCGAATCAACTGCACATTCAGTAGATCATACCCAAGCATTAAAGCCTCCGAAATCGCTTCGCGTTCATCTACATCAACGCGCCAATTCGGAATACACCGCAACGCCCGCATTTCCGGTTTGAGACCGTCCTTATGCAATTCCCCTATCCAGCATGATACTGGTGTCCGGCTGCCACTACGCCCCCATAGATATGAACGGATAGACGGCCTTTCGGATCGTCTGTCTTTCCAATGTAGCATATCTGATTGTCGCGGGGATCTACTAAGGCATAAATATAGGCCACCTTCCGGCGGTCATGTGCTGGCGATACCGGGCAGTGATAACAATAATCCCGTCGATATGCCCGTGCTCGCTTATTCTTCCCTTTGATATTTCTTCGGCACGTGTACAGCTTTCTTGCAAGACATACCCGTTCCTGCCAATGCTGTTGAAGAGGCTCAAGAAGTGCTTTTTCCATTTGTTTCCTGGTTTGTTCTGAATCAATATAAACATATTATGAGGATAAATAAAGTCTCAATCGTCATCTTCCACGATAAAAGCAGGAGACAGCGTGTTGTTGAAGTGCTTTAAGATACGCTGTTGCATAGCAAATCGAGATGCCTTTCCTGGATTCTCCGCATTACTTATATCCTGAATGTTCTTTGCACCAATTGCATTTGCAAGCTCTCTCTGAGTCATATCGTTTCGTTCTCTGAGTTCTCGGCAGAGCTTGCCAACTTCCTTCTGTGATCTGTATATCTGCATGGGCCTCCGGTTTTTTATAAAGATAAAAAATAAATCGAGAATATAAACATATTATGTTGATTTATCCACATAATATGTTTATATTGAAATAAATAAAAAGGACTAACCTTCCAGCCTAATGACCATGAACCTAGCTTCCCACAACCCGTCCCGCACCTACGAAGGCCACACGGTAGCCTACCACAAAATCGAAGTACGCTACTGGATCGGCGGACGCGGCTACGTCTACACCCCAATGGTCGAACTCTGGAACCCAGCGCACCCGGAACGCCGGATCGCCCTCACCCCTGATATTTTCGAATCCCTCACCGTCCCCGCCGCCCGCCTCGCTGCCTGAGACCACACCACGATGAACCAGACCAATCATACCGGCCCGGTCGAGAAGATCACCCAGGCGCAAACCAACCTGACCTACATCGAAGGGCTGGCCCAGCATCGAACGATCAACCGCCGTGCCTTGCAGAAGGCCATTGACGACACCAAAGAACTATTGGAGACGCTTTCCTACCAACTGCAACAGCGGATGCTTACGTGAACGAGAGATGATTCCATAAACAGCGGAGCCGGGAGGTGCTAAGAACACCCCCCAGCTCCTGAACCCCTAACCGCCTTAACCGATTAGAGGCCCTACGCATGTCAACGAAAAAACACCAACCAAGTGCCCTCGAACCCTTCGAAGGCAACACCCTCCCCGCTCAGTTCACCGTCGAACTCAACGACTACGAAGCCGAGCTTCACCTCATCCCCGTCCGTGTCGAAGAGTACCTCAGCATGGGCGACCAAACCAGCCGCCGCGTCATCTGC
>JAPUHZ010000174.1 GCA_027297485.1 Deltaproteobacteria bacterium | reverse complement strand
TAGGGTCAAAGAGTCCATTTTAGCAGCTGCCTTTGAGGCCGTCCTCGGAGGAATCTATTGGGATGGGGGATATAAGGCGGCCTGCCAAGTGGTTGAGAAGCATTTTGCAACCGAAATCAAACAAGGGAAGCTAGGCCTGCAGGATTACAAGACGCGGCTTCAGGAGATTAGCCAGATGCTCCTTCATGCCCCACCGACCTATTCCCTGGTGGCAGAATCCGGTCCAAGCCATGAGAAGCGCTTTTTGACCGAAATTGCCATTGGCAAGAAGATACTAGGAAGGGGAGAAGGAAGGAGCAAGAAACAGTCCGAGCAAGAGGCAGCAAAAAGGGCATTGGAGAAGCTTAAAGGTGACGACGAAGGGAGATCGGGAACCTGAAATATCCTAATTCAAACCTGTAGTTACACTTTATCCTGGGATTCAAGTCGATTGGCTTATCAAAAATTAAAAGACTCCTGGCTCTTTACCTCTTTCTAATTACCTATATCTCCGTAATGTTGGAGTTTGGTGAATATGAAGCACCAACGAAGCACTATACGCTCCCACCACTGAAGCCGGCTACCACCATCGCGCCGACACAAAATGGCGTCGCCCTCGTAGGTTTCTCCAGGCCACAAAGGAAGGATAAGCTTTGGGCTTTCTGCACGAAGCCCCAGAACCTTAGGTTGAAGTGGTATTTGCATACTCCGCTGAATCCAGCGCCTCACGACCCAGCCCAGGGGGCGAAGTTTAATGTCCCTTAAAGTCCGGGAACCTGGCAGCGAGGTAGATGCCTCTACTTGTCCTCTGTCTTTCCAGACGGGAGACAACAAAACCTGGGGCTTGGCATCCTCTTTTTCCTCCCCATCTGGGGCACCAGGGAGATGCCCATATCGTTTAGCGCTCCAAAAGCAGTGGCACTTGATGAGTTGCTTAAGCTGCATTAGCCAGCCAATGTTAACCCCGTAGTGTTTAATTATGATTGCTTGCTGATTGGGGCGAATAAATTCAACGCTTCGAAAAAGAAACCAGGTGGTTCCAGCGGCATTGCCGATGAACCAGAGCAAATCCAAATATGTCCAGATTGTTACCGTGGTTAGGGTAACAAGCGGGATGAATCCGGACTGAACAACCATGGTCAAGATCAGAAACAAGGAACTTAAACCGGCTATAAGTGCACCCGAGTCAATAAGATAAATTTGCACTCTCGCCTTCGCGCTTTGTCTTCCTTGTAGAAGAATGCTGACTAAACCAATAACGATTGGGTAGGTAAGTGCAGCCAAAGTCGTTTGGATGATAAGCAGTCTTACGTGAAAATCATCAATATTGGGAATGATTAGCGAAGGAAACCAGGAAAATGTGCTTAGCTGGTACGTTAGCAACGACAGGAGAAGAAAAAGGACAAATAGTTCTGCAGGATTACGGAAGGGCTGGCTGGAAGCTGTTATTAGCCAAGCATGGACATGTCCATAGCGGAGACGCCGGATGGTAGCATTATTTTCGCGTAGCTCATTAAGGTCACGCTCAGCGATCTTTTCAACGGAATTTAGCCAAGTTATCGCCATGGAAAAAACTCAGCCGAGAGTTATTCCTATTTCCGCGGCTACAATGCTCCCTTGAATGCCTTGTCGAGGACTGAAGGCAACATTGCCCTAAGTTCAGCAGCCGTTTAGGCCTGGCGTTCCTTGAGACTGTCTACTTTTGATTCCAAGTTGCTCAGGTGGCAGGTGTTCGAAGTCCACATTTCCGTGAGGGTTCTTTATGTCGAGGTTTACGGATGCGAGATTTCCGTTTTCGTCATACTTCAGCACATTATTGGCCAAGACCTTCCAGGCACGGTCGTGCTCTTCGCGGTTTTTCCACCATTCAACGCAGGGAGACAACTCCTCGTACTGTAAGGGTTGGGTCTTTGTGTATGTCTTTCGGCCTTCGGGTAGGGGTTGCTCGTAATACCAGATTTCCTTTGTTGGGCCTGAGCGGTCGAAGAAGAGCAAATTTGTCGGAATGGAGGTGTAGGGGGCGAAGACGCCGTTGGGGAGACGGACGATGGTGTGGAGGTTGAATTCCTTGAGCAGTTCCTCCTTTATACGGGCGCAGATGCTGTCGCCAAAGAGAGTGCCGTTGGGCACGACCATGGCCGCACGGCCGGGTTTCGGTTGGCGTTTGAGTTTACGCATGATCAACTGGAGAAAGAGGAGAGCGGTTTCGGAGGTCTGCTTGTCCTCGGGGAAATTACCGAGAATGCCTTTTTCTTCCTCGCCGCCGAAGGGCGGATTGGTCAGGATGATATCCACCCGGTCTTTATCTCCGATCTCCCTGAGAGGGAATCGCAAGCTATTTCCAGGATTTATTTGGGGGGATTCCATGCCGTGGAGAAGTAAATTCATTTGGCAAAGGAGGTACGGGAGGGGCTTGGCGTCGGCACCTAATATGCTTTTGCCTTGAAGGGTCTTTCGGTGCTCGACGGTTTTACATTGGCTCTCCAGGTGCCTGTACGCGTCTACGAGGAAGCCTCCCGTGCCGCAGGCCGGGTCGAGAAGTGTCTCTCCTAGACGCGGATTGGTAACCTCTACCATGAAGCGCACCACGGGGCGCGGTGTGTAGAACTCCCCAGAATCGCCGGCGGAATCCCGCATTTCCTTCAGCATTGACTCGTAAAAATGACCGAGGGTGTGAATTTCTTCCGAGGAGTTGAAGTGGATGCCGTTGACTTTGTTGATGACGTCCCGCAGAAGATAACCGTTGATCATGCGATTGATCGTGCCCTTGAAGACGGTTGCGACAACGTCACGGCGATCTCCACCGTTAGCT
Source organism: Deltaproteobacteria bacterium (assembly GCA_027297485.1). The sequence continues at coordinate 3,222 of JAPUHZ010000174.1, read as the reverse complement.
CCCTGTAATCCCCGCAGATATGCAAACAAGCCGGGGCCTTTCTTGCCATCAGGCCAGACGGCTTCGTCGTTGTTGACGAACGAGATCAGTCCATCACCGGTAATGCCGTCTTCTCTCGCTGCCCAGTCCCGCCAGCGATAGGGCGCTTCAATGGCCTGGCGGAATCTTCCCCCACGCATAGTGGCCTCCTGCTCTCGGATTTGTTCCATGTCGTCGAGGAACTGATCCACGTGATCATGGGAAGGCGGTCCAGATCACCGTTCAGCCCCTTGTCCTTCCGCATGATGTCCCGGGCGGACTTGATCAGGCTACCAAGCTGCTGCGCAGTAGTGAGTGGTTGAGATGTTTTCTTAACGCGTGCCATATTGCCTATAGTCGACCTTTCGTAAGAATCTCCTTTGCTGCTTGCAAGAAATCTTGTGCCTGATCAATCACAAGGGTTGCGTCATCAGAATTCAAATCGGGGTCCACACCATAATCGCCCGTAACCCTTTTGCTGAAGGCTTCAAGGAGCCAACGGTGGTATTTTTGATCCAACAATCCGGTTTTGGCAAAGTGCTCACCAAAGGCTCCATGGACCCCGCCGTGTTTGCGGAAGCGCAATCCTTTTTCATTCAGTAGTGCCTGTGCCACATAGAACATAGCATAATAGGCTCGGCCAACTGCAAACTCGGCGTCTCCGGTTTTCGTTAGCTGGTCCGCAGCAGCGAGCGAACGGGCCGCTTTCTCCATGAACTTGGCTGTCGCCTCTTTCATGCCGGGACCACTTCGTCGCGGACATTGGACAAGAATGGAGTATTGTCGTGGAGCCATTCCGACTCACGCAAGAATACATTACTGATGCTGACACCGTATTTAAGGGATAGTTCCGCCGTCAGTTTTCCGGTCCGATCGACCTCGTGCGCGTAATGTGGAAAATCGTCTAGGATAACCAGGACGTCTAGATCTGATTCCGGGTCAGCTTGACCTCGGGCGTACGACCCGAAAAGGTAAACTCTCTTGAGTTGTTTACCGTAAAGTGCTTTGAGTCCGGATTTTAGTTCGCTTAGAAGACTTGGTATCGATAGACTCGTTTGAGGCAACTCCTCGCTCTCTTTGACTTGTCCCATCTCAGGGTGAATTGCGGAGGGAAGGTCATACACGTTGCGCGTCACTTCTTGGTCCAATTGCAGAAGAACGTTAGTCAAAGCGTCCTTCACTTCGGGCCTGGTTGACAATACGGTGAGCAATTCTTTTCGGGGAATCAACCCTGTCTGTAAGGCGTCTCGTACAACCGCTGACAGGCGTTCAGGGTCCAGAGGTATGCGTGCAAGGTCCATTACTGTACGCAGAGGGGAAGTAATTGGAACACCCTCCCAGCGGGTCACCTCGGAACGGTCGAGGTAAGCTTTGTGCAGTACGATACCTGGCCCTGGGGTTTTCTTACGGAAGCGGGGTGGAACCGTGAGATGAATCTTTGCAGGCAACAGGTCTCCAAGATCATAGACCGAGATTGCCGTTTCGTGAGAGACGACAGCTTGAATATTTCCTTTACGGTCACGAGTCCACAGAACCCAACGGATTAAGTCTTCGTAACGGCTGTGTGGGTAGTCTCTCAGACGAAAAAGGCCATGATCGATGAGCAACCAATTTCCACGCTCTTTGTGAAAATGCTGCTGGCGGTAAGTATAACCAACAGAGCAGGCTTGAGACGCTGTGAAGTAGCCCGCTTGATCGGAAGCGATAGCTAATAGCGCTCGTTCAGTCTTCCTAGGGTCCTTTCGCATGTTATTAAACTTACATCAACTGTAAGGTTTATGCAAGTTCGATTGTTTATATAACACAAACCTTACATAGTTTGGAAGGTTTGTGTATATTAGCCGACTTTTGGGGGTCTCAAATCATGTCCCCTACGGGGAATCTCAAATTACAGATTTCAATATTTACTTTGGGGGTTTTTGCCGCGCTTGAGCGGCGGATTCGGTGATGCGGTGGAGTTCCGCTAAGAAGTCTTCGCGTTCCTTATTACCTGCATAGCTGGCCCTTTTCCTATCGTTCAGGTGGCGCTGACCGGTAATACCAGAGATTTTTAGACTCTCAATCCAACCATAAAGCTGCTTGGATATCCTTTCCGATCTTGTTCTTAAATCTGTAATCTGGGATCTGAAATCGCTGAAGGTGTCCCACCCCTTCAGTACATGGAGCATGGACCGGACCTCACCTGCTGAACCTCGGGCGATGTAGAGGAAGGCCAGCAGCTCATTAGTAGTGCCACGCTCAAAGCCCTCAGCCACGTTATTGGAAACCGACAGGGCGGCCCGCTCTAGCTGGTCGCGCAAACCAGCATGACGCCTAAATGGCTCCGCCGCAGTGAACTCGTACATCTTTCGGGCTAGCGCTGCGGAATCCTGCCAGACGGGTAGGTCTTCAAAGCGATTGTACTTCATTGTCCCCTTCGGGGAATCTCAAATGACAAATTTCAGATCTCAGAAAACAAGTCGCAAACTACAAATTACAGATCAGGTCCCCTGCGGGGAATCTCAGATTACAGATCTCAAATGGAAGATATCAGATTACATATCATAAAGTTGTGAGATTTGAGATCTGAAATTTCGAACATTGCGCTCTCTGCAAAACCCTTAGACTAACTTTAAGGTTTTTGTAAATAATCCGTCCCGGTGTGCAAAATCCTTAAAGAAACTTTAAGTATTTTGTACCCTACGCGGCATACAGCAGGGTCTGTAATTCATTTACCGCTTCCCTCAGCCTCTCGGGGCCGCCAAAATGTGCTGCAATTTCAATAACATTGCCGTGTTCTGATATTGGCGGGACCTTGAGTACGTCGGGTATGACAAACTGAGCGGTTCCGTGTTCAGCGTATTTTTCCAGTAGCTCGTTGAGTATATCCCTCGCTTTGGGGCCGTATTTAGTAAAAAAGTCCTTCTGTTCCCTCCTCACTTGATCGGCCCGCTCGCGACGGGTACGGATCGGTGCGTTAAACGCAATGTGGCAAAGAAGATCGAAGGGATCCGCATCTGGCTGGTTAGTTGCCAACCTTAACTCATCGAAGCTGATACCCCGTTCCTCTAGGCGGGCAATGATTTCGGATCGCTGCACGGGATCGGCCCATTTCTTTCGTAGGTCAACGGCAGACGGATAAAGGGTCCGCACTTTCTGGCCGGCGTAATCGGTGTACTTGACGACACGGAGCTGTTTCCCGTCGAGGTCGAGTTCGTAGACCAG
>JAPUHZ010000173.1 GCA_027297485.1 Deltaproteobacteria bacterium | reverse complement strand
GGCAGAACAGGCGGGAGATCCACAACAGGTGAGGCCAGCTGCATGATGGAAAAGACAGGAGTCACTCAAAAAGTTTCAACTAAAAACTTGACAACCTCCGATCAAGCGGAAGCCCCAGGGTAAGAGCCAACCGGCGAAATGAGCAATTCTGCCCAAAGAGGATGCGAAAACCTCTCGGGTACCCTTTAATGCGGTCAAAAAGGACGGCAGGTACTACACCGGGACGTTCCCGATAAATCAATTCTACCAGTGTGCCGATCTCGAGATTCCAATCGGCCCCGTTAATCCTCTTCAGCTCCCCCATGGCCTCTACAAACTCCAGCCACTGGCGAAGATCCTCATAGGGCTGCAACAGCTTTTCCTCCGGAATAACCCTAACCTTCTCAGCCAAAGACATCACTTACCTCCTTATCGTAGTCTCATCATCATAGTCTCATACCCAACTGAATAAGTATGGCACCACAGAGAACAGCGATTAACGGGAAGAACGTCTCGGAGGAAATTCTCCATGATCACACTAAGCCACCAAGCCGAAAAACTTTTCAAAACTCTAGTCATTGATTATTGAGCAGGCATCTGGGTCTATGACTAAATAAACCTCCTCCCCTTTTTTAGGATCGAATTTACGATGAACAGAGACATTTACATGGTTTTTGTTACTCACCTCAACCAAGCATTCGACAAGCTTGCCCAGGAAAACCGTCTCTGAGATCAAACCGGTCAGAAAGAAGCCATTCTTGGGTCTTTCCCTAAGGGCCTCAACGTCCTCCGGCCGGAAAAAGACAGACACCTGCTCCCCTAACGCCGCAAACTAATTCCCCTTGCAGGCCACCAGGCCACCGGAGGTCTCAACTATCAAAGAATTTTGCTCTTTACCCTTGATCTCCCCCTTCAGGAAATTAGCCTCGCCAAAAAATTGTGCTGTAAGTCTCCTTCTGGGCCTGGTATAAATTTCTTCTGGACGCCCCCGTTCAACGATTTCTCCCTTGGACATAAACAGGATCTCATCCGACACAACCATTGCTTCTTCCTGGTCATGCGTAACGTAGATTGCCGTCACCCTGCTTTGCCTTTGAAGTTTCCGTATTTCTACACGCATGTGTTGACGTAACTTGGCATCCAGATTCGACAATGGCTCATCGAGCAGCAGGACCTTAGGATTTGCCACCAGTGCTCGTGCCAGTGCCACCCTCTGCTGCTCCCCGCCGCTCAGATGAGGCGACGGTCGATCCGAAAACTCAGCAAGCCCTACCAGCGAGAGGACCCGCTTAACTTCCTGCGCAATCAGCGCTTTCTTCCACCCTCGGCCCTGCAAGGGGTAGGCTACATTTTCAAAAACCGTCATATGTGGCCAAATGGCATAAGACTGAAAGACCATACCAACCGAGCGGTTCTCAGGTGGTTCGAATTGCCTAGTTTCAGACGAGAAAACGACTTGCCCGCTAAAGCTGATCTTACCTCTATCCGGGTGCTCCAAGCCTGCGATACATCGAAGGGTCGTACTCTTGCCGCAGCCGCTTGGACCGAGCAAGGTAAGCAGGCTGCCTTCCGGCACCTGAAAAGAAACCCCGCCCAGCGCATGTACGGCTCCTCTCTCTGTGGAAAACTGTTTATGAAGGTCACTCACCTCGACCATTGATTCGACCCCTCTTATCGGTACGCTCTTTGTCACTATGGACTCAACGGAGGTTAGAACGAACGCAATTTACCAAGTGCCACCCGCCCACCCCAGCTCAAGATAATCAACACGAGAATGAGGATCACTGCCAAGGCTGAAGCAGTGGACTCCTTGCCGCCCTCCCACATTAACCATACCTTTGTTGAGATGACGACACTCGAGGGGGTAAAAAGCATCAGAGCCGCGGATAGTTCCCTGGCAGCATGAATGGCAACCCATATCCAGCCATTGATGAAGGCAGGTGCTGCCAATGGCAGGACGATGTATCCATAAGTCCTCAACCAGCTGACACCAGCGACTCGTGAAGCCTCCTCCAGCTCTGGATGTATCTGAAGAATACCTGCCGCCATGGTGCGCGAGCCATAGGCTAAGTACCGAGTAGTCAGGGCAATTGAAATGATGACGATGGTACCGTAAAAAGGGTTGCGGAAAGAAAGGTAAAGCAACATAACCGCAAGCGCCAATACAATTGTAGGCAAGGCGTGGGGTAAAAAAGAGACTGTGTCTAGGGTTCGAGTTAGCCCTGAACGACTCCGCACCAAAAACCATGCCACAAAAAAGGAAATTGCCATGGTCGCTGTACCTGTTAACAAGGCCAAGAGGATCGTATTAATTAAGGCCTTCCTCGAGCGCTTTCCGAAACTTATACTAGCTTCCTTGGAGGGTGGATGCCAGTGGATTCCCTTTTTACCTTCCGGACAACGAGGTAGGGGATGCCCAGGGCCTGAAGCACAGGCTCAGTTGTCCGCCCTATGGGTCGGCCGAAATATGCTCTATCGCCGAAGTCTCCGCGGTAACTCATCAACAATAGCACCGGGAAGCAATATAGACGCCCGAGGGATTCCGTGGCAGCGCGTAGACCCGAGTTCTCCTCTCGATATCCCGCATAGCGATATAGGTACTACCGGGGTAGACCGCACCTCTGAACAGCTTTTTATTGATAAGCTTTTGATATCGAGCGTTCTATTCGCGACGCCACGCGAACAATAGACACCGCTCAGGGAGCCGTGGCGCTTCTTTTCAGCGGAGAGACCGTAGGATGAAACGTATCGACTGCCTCAAGACCTTGGCTTCGCAAATCCAGGATGAATTAGTCGTCGTCACACTAGGTGTGACTAAGGGGGAGTGGGATTTGACAAACCCCAGAGATGGGAATTGCTTTCTTTCAGGTATGGGCACCACGGCACCATTTGGG
>JAPUHZ010000172.1 GCA_027297485.1 Deltaproteobacteria bacterium | reverse complement strand
GTCAATAGTCATGGTCTTTCTATCTCGCTGAGACAACCAAGAGGTATCAAAGCCTCAGCTGGGCTGTCAATTGGTTCCTTTGCCTTAGTCGGCAACTTGGATTTATTCTGGACGGGAGTATAAGAAAGTGATAGGAAATAGAGTCATTATGAGGAGGAAAACTCATGGCGATCGGCTTAGCGAATGAAGCACATTCCTTAGAGAGGTACATCGGGGAGATCCGCTCAATCTGGGACGATGGGAAGGATCCCCAACTGCCTCTTAAGGTTAAGTCCCTTTTGGAAAAGCTCCTGGCGTCAATCAGCCCTGATGAACCCTGGATGGCCCAACTCATCAAGGAGGCTAAGCCTTCCAGAGAGCTTTATCGGGATCCCGACTATGGCTTTATTCAGATGGGGCATGTGCATCAGCAAGGGCATAGCAACTCCCCGCACGATCACGGTCCGTGCTGGGTGCTCTACGGCTCCTATAAGGGCGTAACTGAAATAACGACCTACCGGCGCACCGACGATGGGAAAGAACCTGGGCGGGCTACGTTGGAAAAGAAGGAGCTGCACCGGTTATCGCCGGGGACCGTTCGTACCTATCTCCCGGGCGATATCCATACGACGCGGGCCATCGAGGCTCCATGCGTGGTCTTCCGCTTCCTGAGTTACGATCTGAACCAAATAGAGAGGCATCGCTATAATCTCGAAAAAGGGACTGTCAGTTTAGCCTGAAGTCCCTCCCTTTGCAGACCATTAAAAGGCCCACAGGAGTCGTAGTTTCGCGTTTCGAGTCTCGGGTTTCGAGTTAACCAGAAACAAGAAACCGGGGACTAGAAACCGTTACTATCAGGGGATTTACTCCTGCCCGCCGACAACGTACTATAAGGCTACATTTTTCAACGGAGGGTGTGATGATCCTAACGAACATCGAATCGGTTCCGGGTAAACGGATCCTAGAACACTATGGGCTCGTTCAAGGTAGTACCATCCGAGCCAAACACTTTGGCCGCGATTTGATGGCCAGTTTCAAGAACATCGTGGGTGGTGAATTGAAAGGCTACACGGAGCTGCTCGTCGAGTCTCGGACGCAAGCAACCGAACGGATGACAGCCCAGGCGAAAGAGCTGGGAGCCAACGCGGTTATTAACGTGCGGTACTCTACGTCGTCCGTGGCACAGGGGGCGGCTGAGATTCTTGCCTACGGCACAGCCGTGAAGTTGGAGTAGAGATGAGTGAGTTGGTTAACATTCTAAACAGTCTTTTGCCTTTTATACTGCTCCTCCTCGGCTATGGCGTCGGCAAATTGACCGAGAAGCGCCATTACCGCAGTATTCGGGCACGGGAGAAGCAATTTCACCATGTCCCTGTGATAACCTCCAAAACGCTGGACGACCGACGCTCCGTCCAAAAGTCCACCTTGGCTTTGGGATCCGTAGTAGTGTCCGTGGATTATTATAAGCGGGTCCTGGCCTCTTTCCGGAAGGTTTTTGGAGGAGAGCTCCGTTCCTATTCCTCTCTTATAGACCGGGGCCGGCGGGAAGCCCTGCTCCGCATGAGAGAATCCTGCCCCACAGCCGATCTATTTCTTAATTGTCGCTTGGAGACCGCAAGTATTTCCAAGGGTAAAGGTAGGGCGACCGGATGTGTTGAAGTGCTGGCCTATGCTACTGCCATAACCTTCCAGAAATGAAATATGTCCCCAAAGAACTAAAGGAAACTGCCGACATTTCACGTGGCTCCACCACATGGCAGTCCTTTCTCAAGAACGTCCTTTCTGTTGTCATCATCCTGGGAGCCATCTATCTTCTTCTTGGGTTAGTTGCCGACCTCATCGCTGTCCATGTCCCCGAGAAAGTTGAGGCCAGGCTTTTTTCGTGGAACATGTCGTCGGATAACGAAGAGCCGGCCGAGTTTCAGCGGGCGCAGCTTATTTTCGAGCGCCTCCTTCAGCAGCCCGGCCTGCGACCGCTTCCCTACAAACTTTTTCTCCTCGATATGCCCCAACCTAACGCCGTGGCGGTGCCGGGGGGCGGTGTGGGCGTCAGCAGTGCGCTCTTAGAAGCCGTCCCTGGAGAGATCGGTCTGGCCATGGTCCTTGGGCATGAGTTGGGCCACCACCAGGGACGCCACAGCCTCAAACGTCTCGGTCGCGGCCTCATTTACAGTTTTGTGATGGTCCTCTTCTTCGGGGAGAATCAGTCCGCTGTCGTGAATTCATCTTTTCAGGTCGCCGAGTCCAGTTACTCCCGCAGTCAGGAGAGGGAGGCGGACAAGTTCGGCCTAAGGCTGGTCTACCAATCTTACGGGCATACCCAGGGAGCCCTCGAATTTTTCGAAATCATCCAACGGGAATTTGAGTCCGATCGCTCCCGCTGGTCCAGCTTTTTCGCCTCTCACCCCTTAACACCGGACCGAATTGCATATTTGCGGGAACTGCAGATAAGCGTCCCAAAGGAGGCCAAAGAGGAAGTGAAGAAGCAACCCTAGCCGTTCTCCACTCAAATCTTCCGAAACTTTCCCTTTCACCATCCAGTCTACCCAGGCACAGGACCGCTCCCTCTTCCAAAGGGCCGGCGAGAGCTGTGGGAAAGCATGTAATCAAAAGTTACAGCTCTGAATCTATCGGGTCATTTGGGAGCCATTTGGCAACCCTGCCGCTTTTCATGGCGCTTCTGCCTGATTTCTGGTTACATAAAAGCGCATCATCAATAAAGCGTTAGAATAATTCTTTTGTTTATCCAAGAGATACCCCATCCTTTCGTTTCTTCCCGGCTTGGCATTTGTCTTGCTCTAATCCCCCCAAGACGCGGCGCTAAGGTTCATCACAACTTGCCGATAATAACTAATAGAAACCTGGCCCGCTTCTAACGAAAGGAAGACACCGGGTATGCAGGAAATCTCCCTCCCCTCACTGTCCCTCGAGCGCTTTGAGCCTCTTATGGGCACACGAAGCGCTGAAACTATGTGGTCAGCCGTCAGACAAGCACAAGAGATGCTTCCTGGTCGCGCGGTCTGGAACGTGAACTCTACTGCTACCGGGGGCGGCGTGGCAGAGATGCTGCAAATGCTTCTCGCTTATGCGCGCGGCTGTGGCATCGATGCACGCTGGCTGGTGATGCAGGGCGACATGGACTTTTTTACCATTACCAAACGCATACACAATCACCTACACGGAAGCCCTGGGGATGGAGAAGCGCTGAATGGGCATGACCAAGCCCATTACGCCAAAGTGTCGCAGCACAACGGAGAAGCCATTAAGGCTGTGGTGCGACCGCGTGACATCGTTCTCCTCCACGATCCCCAGACTGCCGGGCTCATCCCGGCCATGCATAAGGCCGGTGCTACCGTCATCTGGCAGTGTCATATCGGTAACGACACCACCAACGACCTTACAGATCACGCCTGGGCATTTTTGCGACCCTATCTGGAAGAGGCGGACGCCTTTGTGTTTTCACGAGCCGCCTACGTGCCACCATGGCTGAATGGCGGTCGGGTCCGTATCATTCCTCCCTCGATTTCTCCCTTCTCAGTCAAAAACCAATCACTGAGTCCCTCAACCGCACGAGCCATCCTGACCCACATTGGTCTGCTTAGAGTAAACGGCGGCAGAGGTAAGCCGGGTTTCACCCGCCTCGACGGCTCGCCCGCGCAGGTCCACCGCCGAGCCGAAGTGCTGTACACTGGATCTTTGCCGGGGCCGGATGTGCCCCTTGTAGTTCAGGTGTCACGCTGGGATCGACTCAAAGACATGATTGGGGTCATGCAGGGATTTGTTGAGCATCTGGACAGCTCCGTGAAAGCTCATTTAATTCTGGCCGGGCCGAGCGTTCGTGGGGTAACCGATGACCCTGAAGGGAGTGAGGCCCTGGAGGAATGTATTGCGGCGTGGCATAAACTACCGGAGGAAAAGCGCAGCCGTGTGCAGATCGTTTGCCTACCGATGGAGGACATTGAAGAGAATGCGGCCATGGTTAATGCCCTACAGCGTCACGCAGCGGTCATTGTCCAGAAAAGCCTTCACGAGGGGTTTGGTCTTAAAGTTACGGAGGCGATGTGGAAGGGGCGCCCCACGGTCGCCAGCGCCGTCGGCGGTATCCAGGACCAGATTGTCGACGGCCGGCACGGCCTGCTACTCAAAGATCCCACGGACCTCGAAGCCCTTGGCAGAGCAATGCAGCGCCTCCTAACTGACCGTGCCTTTGCTCTGAAGCTAGGTCGCAACGCGAGGCGCCGCGCGATCACACATTTTCTGTCTCCCCGCCATCTAACGCAATACATGGATCTCTTTACTTCGGTAAATGGGCACTCTTCTCCCCTGCCCCACGACGAGCTCTCTCGTTCCGGTAACGGCCACGGCAGTCCGTCATCCCAGGCACCAACGGGTAAGTAATTAAGCCAAGATCGAGACAACTTGAGACAATTTAAAATACGGAGTCGGGTTCGTCTTCATGCTCTTGTTAGACAGACACACTTTTAGCTATCTGTTTCTCAAGTTTCGAAACTCTTTTTTCATGTAACTTTAGAACATGGCCCATGCCACCGGCAAGTAGCCCTGTCCAGAGGAATGACTGCTGCGCCCATATCATCCAAGATTCGGAAATCTTAAAAAAGTAAATGTCTCCCGGTGTCAAGGATATAAGTATAGAAATTGCTGAGACTCCAAATACAAATCGATGCGTCATCTCTATACTCCATAATTTAAGCAAATCAGTCCGCCTAACGGCTCACATCAGCGGCAGTAAAAAGCAGAGCCGCGGGAATGAGGAGCGCAGATTTTTGATATCCATTGGACCTGATTGTTAGATGGCATATGCCTCATATGGGCAAGTCGCTTTTTTTACTGAAATAGGCAAGCTCATCACCAAACTGCTGCATTAATTTTGTATCGAGTTCAGCCACTGCGCCGACCCACATATTGAATAGCCTGAAACCCAAAGCAGCATGTCGATCAACCTTTTTCTCTCGCAGACGATTCTCTATGTCAATGAGCATGTTGACGTACGAGATTCTTTCCGACTTTGGTAACCGCTGAAATTTGCCAGGACTGGAATACGCCTGGTGGAAAATGCTGTTAGCCTTTTTTATCGAATTGCCGACGGCAACTAGTACCAAATTATCAGCAGACCTCAAAGCGGTGGACACCGTCCCGAATTCCTCCCGCAAGGCTTTACGGCTGGGGTCTTCCTTTCTTTTAGCAAAACCAAACATTATAATGTGTTCTTTAAAGTTTATAACCGGTAGAGGATTCTCTTGTTTTGGCAGCAAGTTGTCAAGTATTTTCTTCAAACTGCTGCTAAATACGGCCAACCCGGTGGCCTATCGATCAACTTCAGTGCCGCCGTGATCTGGTCTCTCCCGGATTTCGTAAGCTGCTGCGAATTCTACCTCGGAGATCCCACGGCTGATTAATAGGTTTAGGAACTCCCTTCTTTGTTATATAATAAATTCTTAAAAGTCGTTCAGTCCTATTTTTTAGGGATTAGAGAGTCTAGGGGGCGAGGTTCTGAAGACATGAGTGGTACGCCAAAAACTAAGAAATGCGAGCATTGTGGTAAGCGGATAAACGTAAGGCAAAGAGTTTGCCCTTTCTGTGCGGGGAGGACCAGAGATCCTGCGCCGCCAAGGACGGCAGTATGTCCACGATGCGAAGTGCCTCTTAAGGTTCATCTTGCCGGTGATGAGCGCGACGAATATGACCTCTGTCCAAGGTGTGGCGGCTTGTGGCTTGACAGGGCCAAATTTCACCGGGCAACTCGTAAGGCAAATGCGTCCAGGTATAACAAGAAGAAAGGGGAGTACCTAAGGGGGCCCTTAAGGGATCCCTTGAAATACATTCCCTGTGTCCGATGCGGGAAGGTCATGAATCGAAAGAATTTTGCCAGAATATCCGGGGTCATCATTGATGAATGTGGCAGTCATGGTCTATGGCTTGATCCGGGTGAACTTGAAAAGATAAGACATTTCATTGCGGATGGCGGTCTCGAAGCATCCCGGGATAGTGAAATCGAAAAGATCCGTACAGAACTGCAAGGGCTTGCGACAAAGGTTGGCCAGGTTGCTTTTACCCAAAAACTCATGCATTTCTGGAGCCCCAAAAGATGGCTCTTCACCGGCTTCAGATGATGGTCTCCTGTGGAAACAATCACGGTATCGCGGGATTACATGTCAGGGGTTAAATAATAGGCTTCAGCCGCCGGCTTATAAGGACGTGGCAACCAGAGAGGACGGCGCAGGTTTTCTGGACCCGGGGCCGGGCGGGTCATCTTCAACCACCGCTTATAGACTTCATGGGCCTTGTTCGTGTCAACAAAGATGTCTCCGTAACGATCTTCAGGCCCTACCCTTTCCACCCTCACCTTCTGATGCCAGCAGTGTTGCCCGCTAATGAAATCAGGCTGCACAGGGAAGGTAAGGTTCTGATGTACTCCTCCGTCCTCCCACCAGATCCGCTCCGAGTCGGGATCCTCACTTTTGAAAGGTCGGACACCATGGATCTGACGCATCATCCACTTCCCCGGTTCAAACTGTTTTAAGTCGACCAAGGCCGTTGACCACCGTTCACCGCCTAGATTTTCTGTAAGCCGCCACCGGCCTAGATGATGAGAGCAGGCGATAACTCCCGGCATGATGCTTTCTGTGACCCAGACCTTGTCTATGAAATAACCGATCTCCGTGTGGATTTTAAGAAGATCTCCGGTTCGTACACCCAGTCTTTCAGCATCTCTAGTGTGGAGCCAGATAGGATTATTGTGGGAGATCTCATAGAGCCATTTGGCATTGCCAGAGCGAGAATGGATCAGAGTCGGCAGGCGGAAAGTGGGCAGAAGCAACATCTCCCCCTTTGACTGATCGATCTTCTGCCAGTGAACATGGCTCTTAATGTAGCCTGGGATCGCATGCTCCGGCCACTTCCAATCCTTTAAGGTCTTGGAAAAGAATTCAAGCTTGCGCGAGGGCGTGGAAAATCCGACGCAAGGAATTCCGTCAACTTCAACCCCAATGGGACTGCCTCCCTTGGTGATAACGCTAGTCAAGGGATTAACTTCAGCACCCTCCAAATCCTTGGCTTTAATCCTATTTTCGTGTACCCGATGAATGTTCTCCTCTATCAGGAAGGCACCATATTTGCGCATATAGTCCAGCGGCGTAAAGCCCTCTTTTGCAGCCGCCTCCGGAAGACCCGGGACACTGTTCTCAAATATCCAGCGGTAGTATTCCTTGACGGTCAGCTTCTCACCCGACTGATATGGGGACTCAAAGTACTTGCGAATCCCCAGGGAGCCGTCCGGATCGATACGCCAGGACAGCTCGATCCAGAACTCATCTTCCTCCCATACTTCTCCTAACCCGGCTTCGCGATGGGCCTCGTAAGTGGAGGTAAATTCTTTCCCCTGCTTTTCCAATGCCACTCGTAGTACCGGTTGGCGAAACCCGATCCATCGGGCTGAATGGGTTTCTTGGCTCATTAGATCGTGTCGCTCCGAGGCATGGCCCATAGGAAGCACATAGTCCGCAAATAAGGCAGTCTCGCTCCAGGTAGGGGTGAGGCAGGCGTGCAGCTCTATTTTGCTTTCATCGGTCAAAGCCTCGATCCAACTCATGCCGTCCGGATTGCTCCAGACCGGATTGTAGGCGCGCGTAAAATACATAGCCAGTTTTCCCCTCCCCTCCTTTAAGAAATGAGGCAGAAGAAAGCTCATCTCAAAAAAGGAGAGAGGATACTCGCGCGGCAAGAGCAGCTCGTTCCACACCTTGGCTGGGGGCGGCATCATGGGCGGCGCGGGACTGAACTTGTTCCAGTCGTTGGGCGAGGTGCCGCCCGGAGTTCCCACGGCGCCGACCAGCACAACCAGGAACTCCAGCGCCCTGGCTACCTGCCAGCCACCGAGGTTACCGGCCGCGGCGTTACGCCAGACATGTGTGGACAGGGCAGAGCCGGCGCGGCCGATCTCCTGAGCCACGTCCACAATAAGATGCGGCGCAACCCCTGATTCTTCTGCGGCAAATTCGGGTGTGTACAGAGCATAAATCTCTTTTAGAAGATTTAAGAACGTGCCGAAGGTCTGAGGCTTATCCGGATGCTCTTCGCGCAGGTACTCCTCCCAATTGACCCACTTGTTTAAGCATTCGCGATCATAAAGTTCTTCTTTAATAATTATATTACACATGGCAAGAAGAATTGCTGCTTCACTCCCCGGCCAAGCTGAAAGCCAGTAATCGGCTTTTGAGGCAGTATTGGAGAGTCTCGTGTCGATCACGCAGAGTTTCGCTCCCTTCATTCTTCCATCAACGATCCTCTGTGCATGAGGGTTAAAGTAGTGGCCGGCCTCCAGGTGAGAGCTCAAAAGAAGGATGAAGCGGGCATTAGCATGGTCCGGGGAGGGCCGGTCCATCCCGTGCCAGAAGGCATACCCAGCGCGGGCCGAAGCCGAGCAGACGCTGGTGTGGCTGTTGTGGCCGTCGATTCCCCAGGCGTGAAGAACCCTCTGGTGATAGATAAGCTCATGGCCAGGGCGGCCTACATGGTACATGATCTCGTCCCGGCGATCCTCCTGAAGGGCCTTTCTGATCCGCAAAGCAATGTCATCCAAAACCTCACCCCAGTTAACTCGCTCCCACTTCCCTTCTCCCCGCTTCCCTACCCGCTTCAATGGATAAAGAATCCGCTCCGGATCATTGACTTGATTTATGGTGGCTGGCCCCTTGGCGCAGTTACGTCCGCGGCTACCAGGATGCTCCGGGTTTCCTTCAAACTTGCGAATCCGAAGAGTCTCTTTATCCACGTATGCCAGTAGCCCACAACCCGCCTCGCAATTAAAGCAGATCGTTGGAATAAGCCTGTAGTGCCTTTCCACTTTTTTGGGCCAATGGGCAGTATCATATTCCATCCAGTCATCCCACTGCTCAGGTGGAGGATAGCTTATAAGCTCTCCCTTGGGCGGGTCCAATCCCGCTGCAACAGGATGAAGAGGCTCGATATTTTTCTTCATAATGTCTAACTCAGCGGAACTGCCTGTCCCGCCTTAATCCAAAGATCTTCGAAGAGCCAAAGCCCTATGAGGGCAAAGATAGATGCTAAAACAATAGGTGCATGAGAAACCCCAGGCCAGAAAAGTAGAATAAGGGGCAGAAAGACTCCAATGCCGATCACAAGACCCCAAAAATTCCATCTCAGCGGGCCTTTCTTTAAAAGATCCGTCGCCCTCTTAACATCTTCACTCCCATGCGTGAGCCATACCTCTCCGAGGATCATGGCCAAACTCAAGATAATGGAGATAGCAAGAATTTTGCCGAGCACGTCCATAAGGCTTGGACCCGTTCCAAGATTTGCGCCCAGCACAATCAACGACGCCGAGCCGGCAGTGACAGCCTGAACCAGCAGGTGCCAGAAAAAGAGCGGGCTTTGCCATAGATCCCTCCCCTTTGCCTGGAGAAATAGAAAAGCAGAGTAACAGGCAGAACAAACAGCTAAAATCGCGCTTGACCAAAAAAGAATTTCGGGAACTGAGCCTCTCATCAGACCAAAGAACAACCAGAGTAAAGCCAAGAAACCGTAAAGCATGAGAATATAGCCTCCCAACACAAGCCAGGATTTAAGATTAGGCTTAGTCAGAAGATAATAAAACCTTTCGGGCCGCTTCAGGTCGAATACGAGAAGAAGCATGGTGATTCCTAAAAAAACCAGCGCCAAGGTTGGACTTGCAAGGTTAAGGAGCAGCGTTTCCCCTTGATAGCCCATCTGCAGCAAAATAGCTGCAACCAAAATCACGCCCGCAGCGACCGACTTGGTCCAGAGATAGGAAGCGATCATCCTCCCCCAAAGTTGCGGGTGAGATACGTCGTAGACTTCTCGCGCTGCTCCTGGGGAAGACTTATCTTTTGTGTCTCTTAGCAAAGCGTACAAGTCCTCGCCGGGCTGTTTCTCTGCCCAGAAATGCGTGCTTTGGGCTTCCATCATGGTCGGCTGCAGAAGATCGCTATCCACATCCACGTAAAAGAGCTTTGGCTTGGTTCCCTTCTCCGGCTTGCGTATGCTAACTTTCTGTCTACTCACAATCCGGCTTACTTGACTTGTAGGGTCGTCGAGGTCGCCGGATATAATAGCTTGGGTAGGGCAGACAACCTCACAGACCGGTTTGAGCCCTAACTCGACCCGGGGGGCATCGAAATTGCACTTCGCCGCGGTGTTGCTGTTGGGATCAATATATAGAGCATCGTAAGGACAGGCCTGCATGCATGATTTACAGCCGATGCAGCGCTCGCTATCAAAATCAACGATGCCGTCCGGCCGACGGAAAAGCGCTACGGTAGGGCAAATCTCAATACAAGGCGCGTCATCGCAGTGGTTACATCTAAGAACGGCAAAATGACGGCTGGTCCCGGGAAATTCGCCCTTCTCGATGTACTTGACCCAAGTCCGATTGACGCCGACCGGCACATTGTGCTCTTGTTTGCACGCTACTGTGCAGGCATGACAGCCGATACAGCGGTTCTGATCGATGACAAAACCGTAACGCATATTCGTCCTTAATTACGCTTTTCTTTTTCTAAGGGCCTGTAGTCTAGAAATCCGTGAACCGAAAGATCGATGAGGTTGCCCTCTGGATCCGACACCCGTATCTCTGCAAAAGGAGTACCTTCCGGCCTTTTGTTGATGGGTTTATCGGGGTGGCACTTTCTGATCCGTTTCAAGCTCTCTTCCATGTCCTCGATCTGGATGCCAAAATGGTAGAGACCGTTCGGGCTCTGTTGAGACGAATTGTCCAAGATGGCGAGCTCAAAGTAGCCATCGGTCAAGTGAACGCTTTTTCCCCCTGGGTGACCTGGATGGGAACCTCGATGAAGTTCCTTAAAGCCAAAAGCATCTATATAGTAGGCAGCTAATTTCTTTGGATTCTCAGTTCGTATCGCTAAATGACGGATTTTGGCCATAGCCTCTCCCTCCTTGCACCGAAAGATTTTATTTTCCTGAACAGTTTTTAATGCGTTTGTATTAATTAACTGCCTCCAGGCGAATGTCGATCAGCGCAAGTTGACCGCCAGCGACAGCCTTAAGGCCACGCTCAAGTGCCCGGCGCACTTCACCAGGCTCCTCAACCTTTTCGCCGTGGCCGTCGAAAGCACGCGCGATGGCAGCATAGTCCGGACTGGGAGTAATTGAGGTCCCGATAAACTTCTTGGCTCGCATTGACCATCCCTCCGGATAATAACGGGGTAATCCTGATTTCATAGATAGATAGCCTTGATTATTCAACAAAACGATGAGAATCGGCATTTTGTACTCTTGGGCGAATCCTAAAGCCGCCAGCGCGGGGTTATAATTAAACGACCCATCACCGATTAAGGCGATGACCGGCCTTTTTGGCGCTGCTGCCTTGACCCCGAGGGCAGTTCCCAAACCCGTTCCTAGGCCCCCGGTGCAACCGGCAAAAAATGACCCCGGCTTGAGCGCATCGAGGTAGCGGTGCACAGCCAACCGGTGAGTTATGGTCTCCTCTACAACCATAGCATCAGATGGAAGCACTTGACTCAGTTCATAAACAGCCCAGCGGGTGTCGATGGGTTTTAAGTCTTTGACGGCAAGCGCTTCTTTTCTCCATGCCTGCCTACGCTCCTGGCTACGTTTGCTCCATTGCTTTGCTTGATCCGCGCGTATCGGGTCGCCTGACGAGATGCGTCTTTTCAGTTGCTCCACGAGCAGCGTGAGTGATCCCTCCACCTCTCCTGTCAGACAGAGATCGATTGGATAGCCCCAAAAAGGAAGCTCTGCATGAAGAGGGTCTTCATCGAGGACTACAATCTTGACTCCTGTTCCGGGTCCCGCCGACGGAGGATGCCACGGCCCCACGGCAGCCAAAAGAAAAACCAGGTCAGCTTCGTTCAGGTATTCCCTAGGATCGAAGCCGGCGTGAAGCGGATGCCTACGCGGAAAGTTGCCAAAGGTGGTGCTGCGCGTTTCCACAACCGGAGCACCGAGAAGTTCGGCTACTTCAATGAGCCGATCGACACTGGCCACGCTCCGGCCCGCTTCCTCTGTAATGATAATTGGATTTTTCGCTTCTGCCAGCAGACCAGCCAGCTCTTCGATTCCCTTGGGATCAGCGATCGGCTGGTGCGGAAGGGCAGATGAGGCCGGTGCGTTGGAGATCATCTTATCGAAGAGAAACTCCATGGGGAGAGAGACAAATGCCGGCCCTCTGGGAGTTGCCATTGCAAGTTGACAGGCGCGCTGAATTGTTGCCGGCAATATCGCCTTGTTGTTGATCCCGAAACTCCATTTGACGCAACGCTCGACCAGCCGGGCAGGGCCTCCAATATCTGCCAAGTGTCGGAGCCATTGCCCACCCACATCTGGACCCTCATCCTCGCCGAAACCGATCGACTCACCGGAGAGGACCACCATAGGAATCCGCTCGTGTAAAGCGCCGCGGAGCGCCATCGAGGCATGGAGGGAACCAACCGTTGTATGTATCATTACTGCCGGCAGCTTTCCTGAAGCTTTGGCGTAGCCACTGGCCATGGCCACCGCAGTCTCCTCATGCCGACAGCTCAGGTAAAAGGGGATAGTCTCGGGTCGCGGATTGGGATTAGCCAGGTACTCCCAAACCGGAGACCACTCGGATCCCGGGGAGGCGAAGATACGCTCCACGCCCATACCACCCAGCACATGCAAAAGCGCTTCACCCCCAGTTAACCCTTTAGTTTCTATCATGGCCTACTCCTTCAAGTTGTAAAAACGACGTGCATTTTTTTCTAGAATGTTTTTCTTAGCTTCCAAAGAAAGATCTTCTCGCCGCCAAAGAAGCACTGCCGAATCCGGCCAGCTCATGTCCCAGTGAGGATAATCCGAGGCATACATAAGGCTCTCTGAGCCGATCTCCCCTACCACATGGCCCACCATTTTTTCCTCCGGCTCACAGCCGTAATAGATCTGTCCACCTTTAAGATAGTCGCTGGGCTTCTTCTTACAAAGAGGGGCCTCTACTTTTCCCCGCTTCTCCCACTCCGCATCCATGCGTTCCATCCAGTAGGGTATCCAGCCGCAGCCGATCTCCAAGTATGCAAGCTTCAGCTTGGGAAAAAGCTCCGGAATGCCCCCGAAAATCATTCCCGTGAGCTGACGTAAAACGGGAAACGGATGGCCCGTCGTGTGAAGGCAAATGAACTGATCAAAAATCTCACTCCCTGCCTCATCGCCCCCAAAAGCGTGAATCGCTAGCGGGGTATTTAGCCGCTGGGCCTCCTCATAAAGTGGATAGAACTCAGGGCTCCCCAGGTTCTTGCTGTGTGCCTGCGCTGCCAACATCCCCCCTACCAGGCTCAACTTCGTAACTGCCCTGGTCAGTTCCTTGACTGCCTCGTCAAGATTATAGATGGGCAGATTGGCCACCGCCTTCAGACGGGCGGAGGCCTTGTTGCAATAATCCGAAATGAAATCGTTATAGGCCCGGCATAGGGCCGCTGCGTATACCGGCTCCCGAACGCGGCCGATCCCTAAACCAGCGGTAGGATAAAGTACCGCGGTTTCAATTTCCTGCCTGTCCATTGCAGCCAGCCGCTCCTCATGCTTTACCCCCGAATGACCCAAGCTCCCTCCCAGGCTCCGGTCATAAACCTCCCGCGGAATGTAGGGCATTCTCCGGTTGCAAAACGGCTCGGCTAGATACGGCTTGATCAACTCGTCCAGATCTCGGGCATGACCGTCTGAATCGATAACCTTAATCACATCTCGCATCGCTTCCATAAGGCTAAACTCCGTGTTGGGTTCAGCGGCAAAACTTTTCCTTCCACTGCCCGACCGCCTCAGGGTTGAGAACGGTTGCAGGCGCTTTCCCCGCAAGGATAGAAAGGACGCTCTCCGCCGCCATACGGTGACCCGACTCGAGCGACTCGGGGTTGTTACCGATGATATGGGGGGTAAGGATCAGGCGGGCCGGATCGACCTCACGCAATAGATTTTTCATTGGCAGAGGTTCCTCTTCAAAAACATCCAATGCGGCGCCGGCAATCATTCCTTCGTTCAAGGCCTGAATCAAGTCTCCCTCCTTAACCACAGCGCCCCGTGAGGTGTTAACCAGATAGGCAGTGGGTTTCATCATTTTAAGCTCTCTGAGGGTGATCATATGCCGGGTCTCCGCTGTAAGCACCACATGGACCGTAATCAGATCGGATCCATGAAGTACC
>JAPUHZ010000171.1 GCA_027297485.1 Deltaproteobacteria bacterium | reverse complement strand
TTATTCGTTGATTCACGTGCTTGACGGCAGTCGAGGGAGGCATCTGAAATACAGCCAGGCCTTTACTCCTGAGACCGGATCTGCGGTCACATTCACCAGTTTAGTCTTTGACTAAAAGTAAGCGCAAATAGGGCTGCCATCCTCCTTCCGGAAGGTCATGAGTCTCAGTTTCGAAAAACAAAGCTCTTCTCAATGCATGTTGAGGCCACCGTCAACGTTGATCGTCTGTCCGGTGATGAAGGCGCTGTCCTCGGAGGAGAGAAAGATCACCGTGCCGACAAGGTCTTGTGGAAACTGATCTCTCTGAAAGCAGCGCTTGCGTCTTCGGTCCTCAAGTTGCTCCGGTGTCAGGACATCTCTCTGCTGTGGTCCGGAGATGGTAAGCCCCGGTGTCACTGCATTGACTGAGATGTTGCAGGATCCCACCTCCCGCGCCAACGCCCGTGTGAAGCCGATGACCCCTGCCTTGGAGGTTACGTAGTGGAGAAAATAGGGCGAGCCGCTGAAGATCGTGCCGGAGGAGATGTTGATAATCTTTCCTCGTCCCTGCTTTTTCATCGCTGGAAATACTGCCTGCGCGCAAAGGAAAAGCCCCTTTAAATTAACCGCCATCACTTTGTCCCACTCATCACCAGGAATTTCCATGAAGGGTTTTTTCTTGATTGCCGTGTACAGTCCGGCGTTGTTAACCAAGACATCGATGCGGCCATACTTTTGAAGGCTCATCTCCGCCATTGCACGAGTCTTTTCAGCGGAAGTTACATCAACGGGTATCGCCGAGGCTTCTCCTCCTTCGCCCTTGATCTCACTGGCTACGCTCTTGGCCTCTTTCTCTAGAATATCGGCTACCACAACCTTAGCCCCCTCATTGGCCAAGCCTAATGAGTAGGCCCGACCGATTCCCACCCCGCCCCCGGTCACGATAATCACTTTGTCCTTTAAGCGCATAAATAATCTCCCATTAGCCAGAAACAGAGACAGAGAAAAACGTTTCTCTTTTAAAGACCTTCTATTTTTCTTAGAGTCTCTGCGTAATCTCCTAGGGCACGGTCCAAGGGATACTCAGGCTCGTAGCCCAGCTGTTCACGGGAGCGGGAGTAGTCCATGGGGATCCTATCACCAGTATAAGCCATCGGGTTTTTCCCTCTGGTGAGACTGATTTCCACCCTCGGAAAATGCGTTTTTACGGCACGCATGAAGTCGTCACCGCTGACCAATTCCCCGCACCCAATGTTGAAGGTATGTTCTCTGACGTTATCCTTGAGGCATGCCAGGACGGCGCCTTTTGCCGCGTCCTTTCCATAAAGGATCTCAGCGGGTCCGTAGGGCCAGTTGATGGTGGCTGACTCGTTTTTTAGGGCCGCTCTCACCATCGCTTGAATGGCCTGCTCCCTTGTTGCCTTTAGCCCCGTGAGAGAAGGGCCATAAAGTGAGGGAAAACGGACCACGATGAATTCAAATCCAAAACGTCGTGCATAGGTCTGGCCGACGAACTCCGCTCCGACCTTTGCGGCGGCGTAAATGGAAAGGGGATGGGGCGGAACTGTTTCGTCTATCATTTTAAATGAGTCCTTTTTCAGCGATCCCCGATAGACTACAGCCGAGCTGGAGAATACGACTTTTGAGACCCCTTCGAGGCGAGCCGCTTCGAGCACATGGACAGTTCCCAAGAAGCTTAACCTTACCCCACTATAGGGTCGCCTCTGGATCTCCTCGCCCAGGTAGGAAGCGAGGTGGATAATTCGGTCGATCTTTTGTTCTCGAATGGTTGAGGTAAGAGCTGGGAGATCCAACACATCACCCCGGACTACACTAAGCGACTTTAGGTTTGTGCCTACTGCCCCGAGTAGCCTCTTGTTACCTGTAACACTAAAGACTACGGGTCGCTCTCCTCTTTCCTGCAGCATGCGCACCGTGTAGGCCCCAACCAGCCCGCTTCCTCCGGTTATCAATATCCCCTTTTTAGCCATGGATCCCCCTTTTTTAGTCACGAAGGGCTTTTGGATTTTCTTAATGGTCCTTTGGTTTAAGCCAATAGCGATAACCGTTATTCGGATAGTTGAGAGCGTCAATCTCTAAACTTTTCAGTTCAGGCATGACATGGTCCACAAAAAGTCTAAGGGACTTCATGGCCTTGTCATGCTCCAGGGCTCCAAATGTAAACTCTCCGAGAAAACAATTCGCCCCCGCCTGGGTGGCGATTTCCTTGATCTGTCGGGTTACCGTTTCCGGGGAGCCACAAACAAAAGAATTTTCCCCGATCGCGAAGTCAACGTCGAGGAGCTCTTTCCTTCTCTGCTCCCGGGTAATATTCGCTAGGTTCTCTGCCTGTTGGAATCCGCCCGACCCGTAGGCCCTCCCGCCTCCCAGCCTATGCCAGAAATAGCTCCAGTGATCTTTCGCTTCCTCCTTGGCCGTCTTGTCGTTCTCTGCAATGTACAGCTCCCTCATGAAGGCGATGTGTGGTTTTGGTCCCTGTGGTTTAGCGCGGTGGTAGATTTCCCTGTAGTAATCAAAGATTTCACGGACCACCTCGGGTTTGGGAGGGACCCATTGAACTGTGCTCATTCCTTCAGAGGCGGCCCTCTCTACAGATTCGGGGCTCCTGGTCGGAAGCCAGAAAGGGGGGTAGGGCTTCTGGACCAGAGGGATGCCCAGTTGCACATCCCTGCATTTAAAGTACTTCCCTTCGTAATGGAAGACCGGGTTATCCCATGCCCCTTTCATGATTTTGAAGGCCTCCCACATGATCTCGTTTTTTTTATCCCAGGGGATGTTAAAGGCGGGGAAGGAAAAAGAGCCGGCGACGCTTCCGATACCGCATTCGAGCCGTCCCTGGGTGAGGTTATCCAACATGGCGACCTCTTCGGCCACTCTCACCGGGTGCCAGAGAGGAAGCACGTAGACCAGGGGGCCGAGGCGAATCTTCTTCGTTCTCTGTGAGGCCGCGCCGATAATGGTGCCTGGACTGGAGCACTCGGCAAAACCCAAGTCGAAATGGTGCTCCGCTATGAAGTAGAAATCCATTCCTGCCTCATCGGCGAATTCCACAATATCCAGGTGCCGCGCGTAGAGATTCACGTAGGAAAGCTCAGGCCGGTCGTTTTTCTGCATGTGATCAAAGATGCCGACCTTCATAGCTCAGATCTCATATAGCAACCCTTCTTGAGATGCAAGATATTGAGCCGTCCGTGATCTGTGGGAGGCAAAATGATTTTCTAGAGGAAATTCAGTCGCTCTAGCGTTGTTCAAATTTCTAAACTGTAGAACTGCCTGGGATTCTCGTAAAGAATCAGTCGCTTTTCTTGATCGCTGATGTCTTCTCTGGCCAAGAACTTCGGAATATCGTGCTTGAACATGTTCGGCGTTCGTTCGTTGAGGATAGTCCGACGGCCACATAACGCAGCGGGGGTTGAACTGTCGAAGTACCTGGATCAGTGCCCGCTCCTCCACTTCGCATGTGGTCCACACCTGGCCCGAGCGTATATAGTCCCCCGGCTTTCTCTTGATCGCTGCCTGCTTTCCGAACGGCTTCTCAAACTCCTCGTTCATCCGGTCCATCATATAGGGAATCCAGCC
>JAPUHZ010000170.1 GCA_027297485.1 Deltaproteobacteria bacterium | reverse complement strand
CCCTCAAAGGTGACGGTGTTGCCTTTAGCCACAGCGCGCTTTTGCTTAAAACACAGGCCTTGTTCGATCTCGGTGGAGCTGGTTTTTCTCCCGGCAGGCTCTGACCTAACCGCAGGCTTTCAGAACTTGCGGTTATGCTCAGGGAGGACACGATCGAGCACCGCTTGAGCCTGCTCTTTGGTTTTGGCTCCCGCCAGCCTCAGCTCGCTTACAAGCCGGTCTTGGAAAGTCTCCCACAGTCTCTCTACTCTTCCCTTGACCTGAGGGGAGCCCGCAGGGAGAGACAGCTTCTACCACTGGTGGCGCAGTTTTTGTCAACTTTGCAGGACTTGTCGTAGGGCCGCTAGCATTTAGTGGGATCTTAGCCGTGACGGGAAGCTATGCCGCAGGCTTTATGATCATCGCAGTGGCTCCCGCGTGGATGGCGATTAAGCTGTTATGTCGCTCCTGATAATGGACGATTCGGTCAGAACAGGAGCTGCCTGTGGGTTTTTTCCTCGTAGCTAGGGACCGTGTTGCGGTTTGCGGCGGCCTGCTTTCGTTCTCTCGTAGTGCCAGTGTGCCTTCGCTCGGTTACCACAGACCTTCATGTCGCACCAGCGTCGGCTTTGATTCCGGCTGTTGTCCATGAAGAGCCAACGGCATGTTCGCCCGACACAATCTCGGACCGCGACCAAGTCGTCCGAGGCGAGAAGATCTGCCGCTGATCGCGCCACTGGCCACAGCGTTCGATCGAGTGCGTCCTCAGTGTCCTGCCAACCCCACGCGTAGCCATTCGGTGTGCTGACGATCCGCGCCATGACCATGGCTTCGGCCAGACAGACGTTTAACTTGCTGAGGTCCACCACCACGGGCTGGCGCCCAGCCGCGATCGCCGAAAAGATTCGATAGATCACTTCTCGCAGGCCGATGGCCCGTTCGAGGACCTCCGCTGCGGCTTCAGACTGGCAGATCCCTGCCCTAATGAGGCGTTGAGCCTCACGGTCTGATACAATGTGCGCCTGGTGGCTCCAGGCTACAAGGCGAGGAAAGCTGGTCAGACGGTCCTGTGGGTGATAAGTGGGGCGCTTAGACACGGTATTTGCGAAGTCCAGGCACAGCCAGCCGCCAGTAAACTCAAAGGGCAATTCCTGACTACCGCCTTGTGCGATCCGGTTGCGTCTTCCCAGCTCGTGTCTACCAGCTCTCGAACTATCCACCAAAATCTCCTTGACAGGTTAAAGGCATTTAGACTATTCATATCGCGGACCGGTTCAGCGGTCTCGTATAACCACCGTCTAGCTATTAACCGGTTAGGCTACTATTGTCAACGTGTCGGACACCAAGGTGAAGGCTCAGTCTTGTTGCCGGAGCACTTCCCTGGCGTGAACAGCAACCCTATGCAAGCAAAGACGTTTCGCGAACAGGTCAGGGAATTCAAAGTACGCATGATTCTCGAAGCGTTGGACCATGAAAGATCGATGGGAACTGTGGCCAAACGCCTCGGCATGTCAAGGCGGAATCTCTACAAGCTCTGCAAGCGACTGGGCTTGGCAGGTCCAAAGGGTTCCCGCGGGAGGCCGAAATGGCGTTTGTCGGGACAATCATTTGGTTCCTTCTGACCATGGACACCATCGAGGTATCGGCGAATCGCTTATGGCAGTGGAGGAATGGAGTCAGCCCTGCAGGCTCTCTTTTAGCAATCAAAATATCAATGGGCCATGCTCGATGGAGGAACCATAACTGTCCGCTGCCGGAATTGTCTCATCCTGCCTTTATTGGCTCTTATCAGAAGCTCCTTTCTGCACAATACCCTCTTCCCAAAATAGCATTAACCGTGCGGGTTCTGCGAAGGAGGCTGAGTTGGCAAAGAAAGAATTAAAAAATCAAATGACGAAGCGGATACAGGCGGAGAAAACGTTGAGGGCATCGCAAGAATACACAAGAAGTGTCATTGACAGTTCATTAGACATGATAATCGCCGTCGATAAGGACCGGAAAATTATCGAGTTTAATAAAGCAGCAGAGAAAACTTTTGGATATCGTCCAGAGGAAATCTTAGGAAGACATAACGATATTCTCTATGTAGATCCACAGGAAGGTCTCACAATCAATAATGTGACTCACGAGAGGGGGCGATTTACAGGAGAAATTCTTAACAGGCGTAAGAACGGCGAAACCTTTCCTAGTTTCCTTGATTCCTCCGTCCTGCGTAACGCACGTGGTGAACAAGTAGGTGTCATGGGAATCTCACGGGACATCAGTGAGCGGAAGCGGGTGGAGAAGGCGCTGAAATTTACACAATTTGCCATCGATCGGACTGGAGAAGCTGCTTACTGGATGGACTCTCAGGCGCACTTCTTTTACGTCAACGGTACGGCCTGCCGATCGCTAGGGTATTCCCGCGAGGAACTCCTTTCTATGACCGTTCACGACGTCGACCCCGGGTTTCCAGCAGAGACCTGGCCCAGGACCTGGGAGGAAGTGAAGAAACGTCGGTGCTTCTCGTTCGAATCCCACCATCGTACCAAGCATGGGAGGATATTCCCTGTAGAGATCACAGTCAATTATATGGAGTTCGAAGGCAAGGAGTACAATTGTGCCTTTGTCCGTGACATCACCAAGCGCAAACAGGCGGAGGAAGAACGCGCTCGCCCGTTCGAGGAGACAAAACGCAACCTGGAGCACATCTCTGCCCTTCATTCAGTTACGGCTGCGGCTAGCGAGCCCTTACACCTGGACACCGTACTGCAAGAGGCGATCAAGAAGATCACCGAAATTTTTCATTTTGATGCGACGAGGATTTTTATCTTTAATCCCAAGATGGACGAGCTATATCTGCGGGCCTCCTATGAAACCGACCCAAAGTTTTTTGCCGGGGTGAGAGTCTTTCGCCGAAGGCAAGGGATCGTTGGTACGGTAGCTAACACCGGGGAGGCTCTGCTCTTCGAGGACGTGCTGAGCGATCCGCGCTATCAGGAGGTAAGCCATTCCAAATTGAGCCGAAAGGGTAAATTTAGCTTTTTTGCGGCGGTTCCCATAAAGGTAAAAAAGGGAGTGATTGGGGTCTTGGTCTGCGTTGGTAAAGATCCCCGCCGCCTCAAACCCGATGAGACCCGATGGATAACATC
>JAPUHZ010000017.1 GCA_027297485.1 Deltaproteobacteria bacterium | reverse complement strand
CCTATGATTACAGAGAATCTCCAGCCATCGATGTTATGCGGATTCTAAATGAGAAAGGAGCCCACATCTCTTATCATGACCCTTTTGTTCCCAGAATTGCCATGGGAACGAAATCTCTAGAATCTGTTGAGTTAAATCCCGCTTTCATCCGGGATCACGACTGCCTGGTCATCCTGACCGACCATGACACTTATGATTTTAGCAAAATC
This sequence comes from Deltaproteobacteria bacterium, assembly GCA_027297485.1. The sequence goes on along the minus strand of JAPUHZ010000017.1, from coordinate 4,442 downwards.
CTCAGATGGGCTAAGATCGTTGTCGATACAAGAAACGCCACCAAAGGTCTTGAGGAATTTAAAGATAAAATCATCAGGCTAGGAGCTGGAGCCGTCGAAAACGGAGCGTCGCACGGCAGAGATGAGCCTGTGAGTGTACCGAGAGCCCATGAGTTAATGCCAGATTCAGAACCCTTGATCGTAACTTGATACAATTACAAGATGTCCATTGATCTGATTATGTCCTATAGGCTGAATTGATCCGGATGTATTCGTAGGTTAAGTCCGAGGTCCAAACAGACGCCGATTCTCTCCCCTGATGCAAATGGATTCTTACTTTAAACGACGGCCGGCTCAAGACCCTGGCCGCCTCTCGCTCTCTGGAGTTTATGCCTACACCCCTCCTCACGACTGCCACACCATCAAAGGAAACGTCTACTCCTTCAGGCTTAATCGGAACACCCGCATAACCGACGGCGACCATGATACGGCCAAAGTTGGGGTCTGCCCCAAAAAAAGCGGTCTTGACCAGTTGGGAATTAGCCACAACAAGGGCAATTTTTTTGGCCTCAGCCACAGAGCGGGACCCCTCCACTCGAATCTCCACCAACTTAGTGGCTCCTTCCCCATCTTTCACCAGCTTTAGAGCCAAATCCTTCATCACCTTTTTTGCGGCCTTGAAAAGCACCTGCTCCTCTTTGCTCCCGAGCGCTACTGCCCGATTCCCCGCTACGCCATTGGCGAGGAAAAGTAACGTGTCATTGGTACTGGTATCGCCATCCACGGTAATGCAATTGAAGGTCTCAATGGCGGCCCGAGAGAGAAGGCGCTGAAGACAGCGGAGTTGGACAGCGGCATCGGTAAGGATGTAAGCCAGCATGGTTGCCATATTTGGAGCAACCATCCCGGCCCCCTTGGCCATCCCCGCAATCACCACTTTTCTTCCCCCAAGAGAACACCTGGCCACTGAAACTTTGATGAAGCGGTCTGTAGTAAGGATCGCCTCGGCCGCGTCCAAAAGGGAACGGGGTGAAAGCTGGGAGGCAGCTTCTTTTATACCGGCGCCGACTTTGTCCGTTGGGAGGGAAACACCGACCAGTCCGGTGGAAGAAGGGATCACAAGTGCCGGGTCTATCTCGAGTCTTCGAGCGGTTTCAAGGCACATTCTCTCGGCATCCCTGAGGCCCCTCTTCCCCGTGCACGCATTGGCATTGCCGCTATTAACCACCACCGCCTGAAGCTTCCCCCGGCGGACACGCTTCTTCCCGACAATGACCGAGGCGCCCTTTACTCTATTGAGAGTAAAAAGCGCAGCCGCTGTAGCAGGCCGTTCTGAAAAGATCAGGGCTAGATCTTTTTTCTTGCCTTTCTTGATCCCGCAGGCGACCCCGGCGAATCGAAAACCCGGAACTCTTATGCTCATCTTGATTCGTTACTCGTTGACTTGTTGATTCGTTATTTGTCAATCCGATTTCTACCCTTGCTCTGAGACAAGTATCGGATAAAACCGTTTAAGATCTTCACTCCTCTAAGGATTTTTTCTCTTTGTTTTGTTAATGATTCTTCTGACACCCAATTTTGCTCATTAGCTACATGAAGATGGTCGATCAACTCGTAAAGAGACCCTCTCGCTTGACGGCAGAATTGAATGCTTTCTTGGTAATGGAACCTGCCAAAGCCCTCAGCGATGTTGGCAGTTACAGATCTGGACGCTCTGATCATCTGATCAGCGAGACGGAACTTCTCTTCAGACGGAAATTTCTTAACAAGATCGAAAATATCCTTATCTTATTTCCACACAGTGTTTCCAAACATCTAAATCCTCAAAGGTTTCAATTTGCCGCTGCTTACCTTTCATCGAACGTCCGAGTCAACGCATAACTAATCACGAGTAACGAAAATCACTTTCCGCAGCACCTCTTGTATTTTTTCCCACTGCCGCAAGGACAAGGATCGTTTCTCCCCACTTTGCTGCCCTGCCGCTTCACTGTGGTTACCCGGGCTGGCTCTCCTCCGTCTCCACCACGACTTAAAACCATTCTCTGACGGCGGCGCTGGACCTCCATCTCCTCTACAACCCCCTCCTGCGCCATCTCAATGGTAAAGAGCTTCTGCACGACATCCTCCTGGATGCGATGGACCATCTGTTCAAACATGTCAAACCCCTCTTTCTGATATTCCTGTAAAGGGTTTTTCTGACCATAGCCGCGTAGTCCGATCCCCTCTTTCAGATGGTCCATATTGAGGAGGTGGTCTTTCCAAAGACTATCGATCGTTTGGAGCATGATGATCTTTTCCAACTGCCGGAGCATCGGGGAACCAAAATGGTTTTCCTTCCCCTCGTAAGTCTCAGTTACCCTATCCTGGACGATCTCCTGAAGTCTCTCCGGGGTTAAATCCTCCTGTTCTTCGGCCTTGAGATCAAGACGGAAACTGCATTGGTGGTACAAAAGCTCCCTGAGCCCATTGAGGTCCCATTCCGAAGGATGGAGATTCTTATCTGAGTAACGCTCGACACTCTCCTCGGTCAGCCCCCGTGCCATTTCCAGGACCTCCTCTTTTAGCCCTTCCCCTTTCAGAACTTCCCTCCTCTGATGATAGATCACCTCCCGCTGCTTATTCATGACGTCGTCGTACTCCAAAAGGTGTTTCCGGATATCGAAGTTATGGCCTTCAACCTTTTTCTGGGCATTCTCAATCGCCCGGCTCACTAGCCGATGCTCGATAGGAACTCCTTCCTCCATTCCCAGCCGGTCCATAATCCCCTGAATCCGATCCGCGCCAAAGATGCGCATAAGATCATCTTCCAGCGAGAGATAGAAACGGGACGAGCCGGGATCTCCCTGGCGTCCAGAGCGCCCGCGTAGCTGATTGTCAATCCTTCGGCTCTCGTGCCGCTCCGTCCCCAATATGTGAAGCCCTCCAGCGGCAATGACCTTTTCTTTCTCCTCCGCGCAAACCTTTCTGTATCCCTCCAGGATCTCCTCATACCTCTGCCGATAGGCATCGGGAGCCTTCTCCCGTTGTTCCCGGATTTCCTCTACGGCGCGCACATATTCCTGCCGCTTGGCTTCGTAATTCCTCTGCGCCTCACGAATCGCCTTTTCATAGGGACGGCGCACTTCCTCGCAACTGGCCTCTGCTTCTTCAAAGGCCCTGCGGGTCTCCTCGTACTCTGCCACCACGGGTGCGTGCTCTCCCCGGGACAAGACCGCACCCGTCACCGCAAAATCATAATCGTTAATCCGCTGCTCGTAGTTACGCCTTTTCTCATCCAAAGCTTCCATGAGCTCCTGTCGCTCTCCATCACCCTGCTGCCAACGCACCAAGGATTCACTGAAGGCCTGACGGGCTTCTTCAAAGGCGCAACGGACTTCCGACCCTTCCGTATCCCCGGCCTCTAAAAGGGAAACCTCCAGGCTCTCTTTTACCTGCAGATAACGCTCAGGGACGCTGCGCAACTCGTGAAGGGCTTCAATCAGTTCGGTTGTCGAAACATCTTCAAATTCCTGCCGAAGCTCGCGGAAGGGAGAAATCTCTCGCAGACGCCGCTGGATCTCGGTAGACCTCTTCAAGGCATCTCCCCGCTGCTGCTCGTAGATCTCCCCATCCTTCCGATAACGTGTCTCTGCCCGCTGGACCTCCTGTTCATATTTCTCCCTGAGCTCCCTTAAGGCATCCTCGTATCGCGTGGCCCCGTGAAACGGAAGCTTAGAGGCTTGGCTGATCCATTCGTTTTCCATATCCGAACGGGCTAAAAACTCCGGGTTCCCTCCTAACAGAATGTCCGTTCCCCTCCCGGCCATATTGGTGGCAATGGTAACTGCCCGGAACCTCCCTGCCTGGGCGATAACCGTCGCCTCCGCTTCGTGGTTCACGGCGTTAAGGACGTTATGCTTGACTCCTTTTTTCTTGAGCATGCGGGAGAGGTGTTCGGATTTCGCCACGGAGGTGGTACCGACCAAAACAGGTTGACCCCTCTGATGACCGTCCTCGATCTCTTCCACCACGGCATCAAACTTCTCCTTTTCGCTCCGATAGACTACATCAGGATGGTTCGTTCGGATCATCTTCATATGCGTCGGAACGACCACCACATCGAGTTTGTAGATCTTTTTGAACTCCGTGGCCTCGGTATCGGCGGTGCCCGTCATGCCGGCCAGTTTCCCGTACATGCGGAAATAGTTCTGGATCGTAATGGTCGCTAGGGTTTGGTTCTCCTCACGAATGTGCACTCCCTCTCTCGCTTCGATCGCTTGATGGAGCCCGTCCGACCAGCGTCGTCCCGGCATGAGCCGGCCGGTGAACTCGTCGACAATGATGACTTCACCGTCCTTGATGACGTAATCGACATCGCGCTTAAAGAGGGCGTAGGCCTTGAGGGCCTGATGGACGTGGTGCAGGGTGTCGATCTGTCGTGGATCATAAAGGTTGTGAATATTCAGCAGACGCTCTACCTTCGC
>JAPUHZ010000169.1 GCA_027297485.1 Deltaproteobacteria bacterium | reverse complement strand
ACGCTTCGTCCGCTATGCCGACGACATCATGATCTACGTCAAGAGCCGGCGGGTTGGCGAACGAGTGCTTCAAAGCGTCACGCGGTTTATCATCCGGCGGATGCGGTTGAAGGTCAACGCCGACAAGAGCGGCGTGAATCGCCCGTGGACAAGTAAGTTCTTGGGTTTTACCTTCACCAACTCCGTTGAACAACCGCTGATCCGGCTCCATTGGAAGACGGTCAAGCGCATGAAGGAACGGGTCCGAGAACTTACGGGGCGTAGCTGCGGAAGAAGCGCAAAACGCGTCGTGACGGACCTGACTGCGTTCCTACGCGGCTGGTGGAACTACTTCGGCGTGATCCAGTCGAGAAATCGGCTGGCGCGGTTGGATGTGTGGATTCGTCGCCGCCTACGCGCGCTGGTCTGGAAACAGTGGAAGCGGGCACGCACGCGCATTACCGAACTCATGAGGCGCGGAATCTCGAAGGCGTTTGCGGCCCCGGTGGGGGCCTCACGCAAGGGACCGTGGCGGATGAGCCAGGTGAAGTGGGTTGTGTTTGCGGTGCCGGGACGCTATTTCGAATCGCTCGGTCTAATCATTCCCTGGACCTCTACCGCCTGATCAGCCGAACCGCGGAGTACGGACCCGTACGCTCCGTGGTGTGGGAGGGGGGGTGCCGCGAGGTGGCCTCCCTATCCCGATTATCTGCTTTAAGGTTCTCCCTCACGCTTCTTATTCGATGATTCATTGACAGGACTGCCTGTTTCGGTCAACTGCCTCAGCATCGAGTGGTCTTTTAGATGAGGGTACCCATGGCCAATAGCTTGGGCCAAGGACACTGTGCCAACTTTACCATCAGCGACCCAGGATGTGACGAGCGACGAATTCACTTTGCTCTGTGGAAGTAGGTCATCCGCTTCGTCTAGGCTGTTCGCCCCATATTGGTCACGAAGAGTTTCATATATTTCCACCAAGCCCTCGTTACTCCTGCGCTCAAGACCAGCCGCCGACCTCAACTTTTCCAGTCCTTTAAGATAATCGTCTATCCGGCTCGAATCACTAGTAGTGCTTGGATTGTAGGCTGACTCGACTTTTGAGATCTTACGCTCAATACGACGAAGCTCTATCCTTTTGCGAATTGCTAGAAAAATGCCCATACCCTTAGTCTCAGCTTAAGGCTTATCCAACTGCGTCCATGACATCGTTCAATCGCAAACGCAGATAACTATAAATATACAGGTCTCTATAGCACGGTCGCTGAATTTCAAAAAACGATAACAACCCTCCCGCCTTTTCAAGCACTTGTCAAGGATTTTAAGTGTCGTTTACCGCCGCAAAAGGCCGACCGTATTGTCGGCGAATCCCATTATGGCTGACCGGCATAATTCCCTTATGGCCGCACAGGAGACAGGCCGATACCGAGACCGTCCACAGGGCTTCGGACCCCTTTCCCGCCTCGATTCAAGACATGCGTATATATCATCGTCGTGCCCACCTCTCTGTGGCCTAGGAGCTCCTGGAGGGTCCTGATGTTGTAGCGATTCTCGAGGTACTGCTGCTCATGCTGTATCCCCATTCTCCACCGTCTGTTATTTTAAGCAGCCACAGCGAGGACTCTTGACAGGGAGGGGAAAAACCCTTCATTTAAGGATGCATGGAAGATTGTCCGCGACTCCGGCCGGTTGAGGCCTTTCCTATTCAGGATGGAGGCAAGACACTCATCTGTCTGAGAGATCCTCAGGGATTGGCTCAAACATTGGCCGTGTCCCCCACGGTATATTTTATCTTATCCCACTTTGACGGCCGCCGGTCCTTACTGGATATCCAAGCCGCCTACGCGCAGCGCTTCGGTGATCTACTCTTCAGCGAAGATCTGACTAAGATCATCGACATGCTGGACCAAAACTACTATCTCCAAAGCGAGCGATTTCTGGCCCATTGGAGTCAGGTCGTCGAGGAATTCCGCCGTCTGCCTGTCCGAGCGGCGGCCCATGCCGGGGCCGTCTATCCCACAGATCCGGTGGAGCTGAGGTCACGGCTTAACAGTTACTTTGAGCAGCCCGAGGGGCCGGGGCTGCCCACTTCGGAAAATGCCCGTTGCACCCCTAAGGCGATCGCCGCGCCGCACATCGACTTTAACCGCGGCGGACCGGTCTATGCCTGGGCCTACAAAGAATTGGCCGAGAGTCCAGGGGCGGATCTCTATATTCTTCTAGGCACCTCTCATTGCAGGGGAGAAAACCCGTTCATCGCAACTTTAAAGGATTTCGCCACCCCTCTGGGTCCCGTGGAGACGGACAAAGAGTTCGTGCACGAGCTTCAGGTCCATTATTCCGGAGATCTCTGTGCCGATGAGTATCTCCACCGTACAGAGCACTCTCTAGAATTCCAGGTTGTATTATTGAAGTATGTCGCCCAGTTGCAGGCTGAGATTTACGGAAAGGAAAGGCCCTTTAAAATCGTGCCTATCCTTGTCTCGTCCTTTCATCATTTGGTGGAAAGCCGTACCTTGCCCGAGACGGAGCCTCGGATAGCCAGCTTCCTTAAAGGGCTGCGGAACCTCGTGGAGAAAGAGGAAAGAAAGGTCTGCTTTGTGGCCGGAGTGGATTTAGCTCACGTAGGAAGGCAGTTCGGCGACCAGGAACCTATCACTGCCGATTTTCTAAAGTGGGTAGAGGGGGAAGATCGCCGCCTTATCGAAAGGCTTGCGGCATTGGATGCGGGGGGATTCTTCCATGAGATTGCCAAGGACCAGGACCGTAGACGGATATGCGGCTTCTCGCCTCTTTATTCGTTGATTCACGTGCTTGACGGCAGTCGAGGGAGGCATCTGAAATACAGCCAGGCCTTTACTCCTGAGACCGGATCTGCGGTCACATTCACCAGTTTAGTCTTTGACTAAAAGT
>JAPUHZ010000168.1 GCA_027297485.1 Deltaproteobacteria bacterium | reverse complement strand
CAGCGCCATCCTCCACCATCGCTCTGGGCTCTTTGATATCCCACACGATACCTACCAGTTTGAGTTGTCCTAGCTCGTATCGCTCCAAAGGAGTGAGGTTCTCCCGTGGGCGCGACCTGACCTTGGTTTTTAAGGCCAGGGGACGAAAAGGGTCACGCTTTCCTGCCGGGGAATAGCGGGGGATCTTAGGCCGCTCAGCCTTTTTCGTTGGCAAGGTGAGGTCAGTTTCAAATCTTGCAGGCGTCTTGGTTTTAAGGGCCTTTTTGAGCTCGTACTTTCCCTTCCTTATCAGCCTTTCCAACCTTTCCCTAGCAACTGCCGGGGCCCTTTGAAGCTCTTTAATTGCCTCTTTGGTCTTCTGAGACGGGGCCTCCCTATCCTCCTGGGCCTTACTCACCGGGAGCAAAGAGAGAAAAGAGAGGAGGAAGAGGGGCAATAAGACCAATCCTTTCAACGATCTCTTCATCTCCCCTGTTTCTTTTTTCCCTTAGCGCCCAGGGCTTTCTCCTCTGCCGCCTTTTCCCGCTCCGCCTCGTCTAAGAAACGAAAGGTAATGGCCAGGGCCGACGTCTCCACGGAGGAAAGGTCATCCTTGGTCTGAGGGGTTTTGATCTCAATATTTTGAATGTTGACCAAACGATCTAACCTTCCTACTTCATCGAAAAAAGTTACCACGTTGTGAAACCCTCCCCGGACCACAATGTCGACCGGAATCTCGGCATAGAAATCCTGCAGGATTTCTGCCTTGGGGCGAAAAATTAGGATCTCCAAGCCGGCCTCTCTTACCTTGTCGGAAATGGTGCTTAAGAGATCGGGTATCTCTTTGCGATCTGGGAGTTGAGCCACTGCCTCTTTAAGCATTCCATCCGACTTTTGAAGTTCCTTGAGCAGCCTTGGCTTATCGGCTACGAGCTTCTTTGCTTTATCCCTTGCAATTCGAGCACTTTCGAAATCCTCCACGAGTCTAGAGATCTGATCGGACCGAGGGGAGTAGAGAAGGAAGTAGTCCAGTGCCAACAAAGCAATAATGAGACCTGCCAGGATCCCCATCTTCTGGAGCCTGGGCAATTCGAGAATCCGATTAATGAAGTCACTCACCCTTGCTTTCCTCCCTTTGCGGCTGGCGTGGTGTCCACCCTTTGGGGCGAGGCCGCTGAAGATTTATACAAGAGATTAGACTTAATCGAGAATTTTTTAAGGGGGATCCCCTCTTGCTCGACCTGGGTTGTTTCAACCAACTCCACATTATTGAAATAGACAAAGTTGGAAAGCGCTTTAAGAAAGTCGGCAATGGTTCGGTTGTCTACTGCCAGGCCATCGAGGGTCAGATCTCCTCCGCTTTCCTTAAACTGTGTTAACCAGAGCCTCGATGGGGTTGCTGCAGAGAGACTTTCCATGACCCGTACCGGGCCGGTTTTCTTTTTGTTCAGCTCTTCGATGACCTCAAGTTTACCCTTAAGATCAATTATCTTTTTCTTTAGATCCGCCACTCCTCTCGCCTGGACACTGAGGACTTCGATTTCTTTGCGGATCTCTGCGAGATCCCCTTCCAGGTTCGACAAACGGGTGGACTGTAACAGATAAAGGCCCAGGATCAGCGCTAGGGTCAGACCTAGGGATACGCCTGCGATGATGATCTCTTGGCGCCGGCCAAACTCGGCCTGGATTTCTCGCACGGGAAGGAGGTTAATGCGGATCATTTGTCTCCCGGCCTCCTGACGCAAAGTCCGGCCCCCAAAGCCAGAACGAGAGCTGACTCATTTAAATAATCTTCATCAATGTTTCTGGCCACACTAAAGCCGCGGAAAGGCTCGGACAACTGCACCGGCACCCCCAGTTTTTCTTCTAACCGAGCACAAAGCCCAGCCACTTTGGCACTCCCGCCACTTAAATAGATGCTGTTAATTCCCTCCTCAGCCGCAATGGCCCCGTACAGGCTCACGGTCCGGCTCACTTCTTCGGCTAGGGAATCGCATGGAGGTTTCAAGAGGGCCTCCAGATCGGTATTCTTTTTCCCCTCCAACAAACCTGTGACTTTAAATGTCTCCGCTTGGTCATAGGAGATCTGGAGTGCATCCACGAGCCTTTTGGTAAATGCCTCTCCTCCGACCGGCAGATCCCCAGTGAAGGTAGAGATGCCATCCTTCAGTATATTGATGCTTGTGTAGCGTGCCCCGATATGGATCAGACCAACCGTCTCATCCGGCTTGAGCTCATAGTTGGCCTCGTACATATTCTCCATAGCAAAATAATCGACGTCTATGATCGCAGGGTTCAGTCCTGCCTCTTGGATGACTTGCGTATAACTGTTAACGATATCCTTCTTTACAGCTACCAGGAGGACCTCCATCTTGCTTCCATCCTCCAGGTAGTTCAGAATCTGGTAGTCGAGATTAACGTTCTCCAGGCTCTCCGGGATTACGTTGCTCGCCTCAAACTCCACGTTGGCATCAAGCTCCTCCTCCCCCTGAGTAGGAAGTTGGATCTTTTTGATCATGACCGCTCTGCCGGGAACCGCAGAGACCACCCTGGTCGCTTTGACCCCATTGGCCTGGATGAGGTTTTGGATAGTCTTGACGACAACGTCCTTCTCTACCACCATATTGTTCTGCACGGCCGTGGAGGGCAGGGGTAGGATACCCAAATTGACTAGGCGGTAACCGCTTTTCTCTTCCACCGCCTCCACCATCTTAATCGAGCTGGAGCCGATATCGAGAGCGACAAACCCCCCTTCTTTTCGAAAAGGGTTGAGCACGCCAAGGTTAAGATTTCTCCAAAAGGCGGCCATCTCTATTGTCTGAAGACCCTGTGTTTTTGAGCAATCTTGAGGCCCAGTGCCAAGAGGATTTTCCGCTTAGTAGCTAAGCGGCAAATGTTGCCCTTCTCAATCCGATTGATGGTAAGAGGAGAGATCCCGGCCAGTTTGGCCAGCTCCGTTTTACTCAACATTTTGGCCTCACGAATTCTTTTGACGCTGTTCCTCTGATTCATCCTCATGAAACTCTCCTTTCAAGCAGTCATCTCCTTACAAAGTCCATATTATCTAATAGTTGGGGGCTCCTCGTCAACCAGAAAATTAACATTAATTAAATATAATTATAATTAATTTTATGATGGTTAGGCAAGATCGGCGTAATCTCTGTAACTATTTGATTTTACTAGACATCATTTCCTCTGTTTCATGGGGGGATTCACACGATATTGCTTTTCCCCTTTTGAGCGGGTAGAAATGCATCCATGCACGGGGGAGAGGGTAAGTTCGCTCAGGTCGTCATTCCCTCCCCTTTGAAGGAACCGCTTACCTATGCAATCCCACCTCTCCTGCAAGATGGTCTAAAGACCGGGATGAGGGTCTTGGTTCCTCTGGGGAAGCGAAAGGTCACAGGGGTGGTGGTCGAGTTCCTTTCCGAAACTCCCCTTAAACAGGTTAGGGAGATCTTGGCCCTTTTGGATGAGCGGCCAATCCTAGATACCTCTCTTCTCAAGCTTAGCCAATGGGTTTCCCAATACTATCTTTCCCCGGTCGGAGAGGTGATGGCAACCATCCTTCCTCCGAGCCTAAGAGTTGAAACCCAGAGGATAATCCTCCCTCGACCGGGAGAGTTTCCCGTCGCTGGAGGGCTGGAAGGAAAAATTCTCACAGAGGTGCGGAAAAAAAGGGGGAAGATGACTATCAAGACCCTGGCACGAAGATTTCCCGGAGGGGGTTTGTACCAGGCCTTGAACCGGCTGGCTTCTATGGGGGCCGTGGAGGTTCGGGAGCGGCTAACACAGCAGCGAACAAAAAAAAGAGAAGCGATACCAAGAGATAAGGATAGGCCGCTAGAGGACACCGAGAGATTTTCCCTCACCCCGGAGCAGCAACGGGCACTTCATGTCATCCGAGAACGGTTGGAAAGAGGCGGGTTCGAAACCTTTCTCCTTTACGGAGTGACTGGGAGTGGCAAGACTGAGGTCTATCTCCGAGCCATGGAACAGGTGCGGACAGCTCAGAGACGCAGCCTGATCCTAATCCCTGAAATATCTTTGACGCCCCAGTTGTTGGATCGCCTGCGAGAGCGTTTCCCAGACAGGGTTGGAGTTCTCCACAGCGGCCTTACCCCCTCCGAGCGCTGGGCCCAGTGGTGGCATATTCTCCACGGCAATGTCGATGTAGTGGTAGGGGCCCGTTCTGCTGTCTTTGCCCCGGTGCCGGATTTGGGGCTCATTGTTGTCGACGAAGAGCATGATCCATCCTACAAACAAGAAGAGGGATTACGCTATCATGCAAGGGATCTGGCTGTGGTGCGGGGCAAACTGGTAGGTTGTCCGGTACTTTTGGGTTCCGCAACCCCAGCGGTCGAAAGCTTTGCCAACTGCCGCCAGGACCGTTATCGACTCCTAGAGTTGACTCAGAGAGTCGAGCAGAGAGCCTTACCCCCAGTAGAGACGGTAGATCTCAGATCCATGCAAAATGCAAAACGAAAAAATCGTAACTCAAAACTCACAACCCTCTTTTCTCCTCGACTGCAGGAGGCACTCCAAGAAAACCATGCTAACGGACAACAGAGTCTCATTTTCCTTAACCGTCGGGGCTTTGCCAACTTTCTCCAGTGCCGCCTCTGCGGTTTTGTCCTGCGCTGCTCCCATTGCAGTGTTACGATGACCCTTCATCTAAAGCAGCAGAGCGTTTTTTGCCATCACTGCGGTTTTCGCAAACCGGCCTGTGACCTTTGCCCCGAGTGCGGCAACCTGACCCTTTCAGGAATTGGTTTTGGAACCGAGCAGGTAGAGCAGGATCTCTCTCGACTCATGCCCCGGGCACGGATTGCCCGCATGGACCGAGACACCACCAGCAAGAGAGGCTCTCAAGAACGATTGGTCCGACAGTGGGAAGGGGGAGAGATTGACGTTCTCGTGGGAACCCAGATGATCACGAAAGGCCATGACGTGACAGGGGTAACGCTTGTAGGTGTAATTCTCGCTGATCTTTCTTTGAACCTCCCCGATTTCCGGGCTGCTGAGAGGACTTTTCAGCTTCTCAGTCAGGTGGCGGGGAGGGCGGGGAGGGGGGCAAAGCCGGGCTGCGTGATCATTCAGACCTATGCGCCGGACCATTACGCCTTCCAATATATCATGACCCATGACTACAAGGGCTTTTTTGCCTCGGAGATAGAGTTTCGTCGAGCCTTGAATTACCCCCCTTTCAGCCGCTTAGTCCATCTTCGCCTGGAGGGGCCGAGGCCCCAGGAAGTTGAGGCCAAGGCAAAGATATTAGGAGAAGGGCTGCGTGAGAAAAACCAACGAGATCCCAGGATTCAGGGAAAGATAGAAATACTAGGCCCTGCCCCTGCGCCGATTCAAAAGCTGCGCAGTCGTTACCGCTGGCAAATTCTCCTCAAGGGAAAAAAAGGCGCTCTACTTTTGGAATTTGCGAATCAGGCGCGAGAGATCCTGCCCCGTTCACGGAGCACTCGTCTTTACATTGATGTGGATCCTTATAATATGTTATGAAGTGGGCTACTAGTCTATGGCCGTTCTAGAAATTCTCAAATACCCCGATCCCAATCTAAAAGAGGTTTCCCTGCCGGTGGAGACCATTACTGGAGATACTGTTCGTCTGATCCAGGACATGGTGGAGACGATGCATGCAGCGCCGGGAGTGGGGCTGGCAGCCCCTCAGGTGGGTATGCTGCAGCGCATTATTGTCATGGACATCGATTACGAAAATCCGGGAAGAAATCTCATCAAGCTCATCAATCCTGAGATCCGCCATGCCGAGGGAGAGATAGTTTGGGAAGAGGGATGTCTGAGCGTGATTGACTTCACGGCCGAGGTCAAAAGGGCTGAGCAAGTGGAGGTGGTAGCGCTCGATGAAAAAGAGAAAGAGGTGAGGATTGAAACGGAGGGGCTCTTGGCCGTGGCTCTACAGCACGAGATCGATCACCTCGATGGAAAACTCTTCATCGACCGCATCAGCCGCTTAAAGCGCGAGCTCTACACACGGCGGCTTAAGAAAATGCTGCGCACCGGCAAAGCCCAGCCTGAAAGTCCCCGCCTCATGATTTGAATAATTCTGCACTCAGAATCCCGAATGCAGTATTCAGATACTAAAACTCTCATGTCTCCATCATGGCCAATCGTTTTTATGGGAACTCCGGAGGTTGCGGCTGCCTCTCTTCAACACCTCTTAAACGGTCCGGATCCGGTGGTCGGGGTGGTTACCCAGCCGGACCGGCCTGCCGGCAGGGGACAGAAGAGAGTTTCTTCACCGGTTCGACGAGTCGCCGAAGGTTATCACATTCCTGTTCTTACCCCTGAGAAGATCCGGGATCCGGCCTTTTTTGCCTCGCTGAAGAGTTGGGCGCCTCAGTTGATTGTTGTTGTGGCTTACGGTCGCATCCTGCCGCGCTCGGTTCTCGACCTTCCACCCCAAGGCTGTCTCAACGTGCACTATTCACTATTGCCCAAGTATCGCGGCGCCGCCCCGGTCGCCTGGGCAATCCTCAACGGCGAGGGAAAGAGCGGAGTTACTACTATGAGGCTCGTGGAAAAAATGGATGCGGGGCCTACCCTCTTGCAAGAAGAGACCTGTCTTGTCCCCAACGAGACTACAGCCTCCCTGGAGGCCAAGCTGATTCCTATCGGAGCGCAGCTGTTATTGGAAACTATCCGGAGACTCAAAGAGGGCTCCGTTACACCGAAGCCCCAAAGGGAGGAAAAGGCTACCTACGCACCTATACTGAAAAAAGAGGATGGTCAGATTGACTGGAGCCAACCGGCACAGGCGATTGAGAGTCGAGTACGTGCCTTTTACCCCTGGCCCTCGGCCTATACCTATCTGCAGGGGAAGTTGCTAAAGATTTATCGCGCAGCGGTGATCACGGCAGAAGAGAAGGGACTTCCAGGTGAGGTGGTAAGAGCGGATAGAGGAGGTCTATGGATCACTACCGGCCAGGGGATTCTCGGCCTGGAAGAGGTCCAACTGGAAAACAGAAAGAGACTTGCGGCAGCCGAGTTTCTTAAAGGGACTAGGATCGGAAAAGGTGAGCGCCTCTGATTCAAATGGAGAAAAAGGGTGTCGGGAGTTAGCAGTCGAAATTCTTTTGAAAGTGGAAAAAAGGAATGCCTATGCCGACATTCTTCTCGATCACTCGCTGAAAAAAGCCTTCCTCTCGTCTCTTGATCGGGCCCTGCTGACCCAACTCGTTTACGGGACACTCCGCTGGAGAGGGAAGATCGATTGGCATCTAAGCCGATCCCTCCATCGTTCACTGTCCAGCATGAACGCTTATCTAAGAAACCTTCTGCGCCTGACCCTTTATCAGCTTCTGTTTCTCAATAAGATCCCCGATTTTGCCGCAGTGAATGAGGGGGTAGAATTGGCCAAAAGGTACGGGGGGGCGAGGGCAGGAGGGTTGGTCAATGGGGTGGTGCGCAAGATTCTGAGAGAAAAGAATAAACTCCGGAATCCCGATCCCCGAGACGATCCTGCGCTCTATCTCTCTGTTCTCTGGTCTCATCCCGATTGGTTAGTCCGAAGGTGGCTAGACTATTTTGGGAGAGAAGATGCCGAATCTCTCTTGAGGGCGAACAACCAGGAGTCGCCCTTGACCTTACGCACCAATCGCCTCAAAGGGGATAGAGAGGCCCTGCTTGAAAGATTGCGTGGGCTGGGCATCAATGCCGCGCCCACCCCTTGGTCTCCTCAAGGGATACGGGTGAAAGCAGCCTCGGCCGTGGATCAACTCCCGGGTTTTCAGGAGGGTCTCTTTCAGATCCAGGGAGAGGCATCCCAATTGGTTGGTTACCTGCTTGACCCCAAACCTGCAGAGCGTGTCCTAGACGCCTGCGCCGCGCCAGGAGGCAAAACCACCCATCTCGCAGAGTTGATGGCGGACAAGGGAGATCTCATAGCCACCGATATTTCTGCCAGAGGGCTTGAGAAGCTCAAGCAAAATGTGCAAAGGTTAGCTCTTACATCGATCCGCTCTTTTCCTGTGGATGTAACCCGGGGGCTGACGGGCCCGTTGGCTGTGCCCTACGATCGCATCCTGGTGGATGCCCCTTGCAGTGGTTTGGGGACGTTACGCTCTCATCCCGAGGCGAAGTGGCATAGGGATGAGAGGGATATTCAGCGCCTGAGCAGGCTACAGAAAAAAATAGTCAACCAGCTTCCCCCTCATCTCAAACCAGGGGGAATCCTGGTCTATGCTACCTGCACCCTTACCCGAGAGGAGAATGAAGAGGTAGTGGAGGATTTTCTTGATCGTCAAAGAAATTTTGTTTTGGAAAATGCCGGGAGCTATCTTCCCCAAGAGGCCCAACATCTGACCTGGGGAAAATATTTCTTAGCCCTCCCCCACAAACACAACACCGATGGCTTTTTCGCTGCCAGAATGAGAAAGGCAGCCTAAGTGGATCTTATGAAAATCGCCCCGTCAATCCTATCCTCTGATTTCAGCCGCCTCAAGGAAGAGATCAGCGCAGTCGAAGGAGCGGGCGCCGACTGGCTTCATATAGATGTAATGGATGGACACTATGTCCCGAATATCACCATCGGCCCCGTCGTGGTGGAATCGATTCGGAAAGTGACCCTTCTCCCTCTGGATGTTCACCTGATGATAACCGATCCGGACAAGTATGCCCCGGAGTTCATCAAAGCGGGGGCAGACTGGATCTCCATCCACCCGGAGACCTGTAAGGATCCCAAGACGAGCCTCAAAAAGATACGCGAGCTTGGGGCCAAGGCTTCCATCGTAGTCAACCCGGATGTCCCCCTGGAAAAGGTTGAAGCCTACTTTCCTGACATGGATATGCTCCTCATGATGACTGTTTTCCCAGGTTTTGGAGGCCAGGCCTTCATTGAAGATGTCCTCCCCAAGATCGAAATGGCGAGAGAGATGGTTACCCGCAGAGGACTTCCGATCCTCATTGAGGCCGATGGAGGAATCAAGGCCAACAATATTAGCCGTGTGGTCCAGGCGGGCGCGGAGGTCATTGTATCGGGATCCGGGATTTTTAAGACCCCGGACTATGCCCAGACCATCCGTAAGATGCGAGAAGCCACGGAATGAGATCGAGCCCTGTCGTTTTCAGGCTCGATGTGCTACTTTTTATCCGTCGGGGCGTGGCTCAGCTTGGTAGAGCGCACGGTTCGGGACCGTGAAGTCGCTGGTTCAAATCCAGTCGCCCCGACCATCTTTTTTGTCTCCTAAAGTCAAGGCCCGACCGGAAACGCTCACCATCACTCCACGGCCCTTACGGCGCTTCGTATCTCTGCGATATGGACCTTTATGATGACTGTTGACCCGGCCACTATAGTCAGATCCGTGTAGGTCGGACGTGTAAGCGGTAATGCGTCATAGACTTCATTGAGAGCTGTCCTTAATTCCGTTATGTGCACTGCACGAACCTGTGTAACCCCAGAGTCGGTAAAAGAAAAAGCTCCAAGGCCATTGTTTGATCTCAGGGTGTTGATAGCAGCGCGCAATTCAGTAATATGCACGGCTTTTACAGGTGTAATCTGTGAGGTCAGGGGATCATCAGTAAATATCTTGGAAAAAGTAGCCGTGACAGTAGTGTCTGCATTCATCGTCACCGTACAGGTACCCGTG
>JAPUHZ010000167.1 GCA_027297485.1 Deltaproteobacteria bacterium | reverse complement strand
GGTTCGACCTTGCTCACCATGACCCTGAGTTTACCGAAGGGTCAAGGCACTGGCCCTTGACATGTAGTGACTGTCAAGGGCTGGCCCATTTCCCTCGGCCTGAAGGCTCCTTCCACTGAGGAAAGGTAAACTTACTCACTGCGTTTGTATTAGTGGAAAATATAGGTCGGGTGGAAAATGCGGGGGAGGATCAGGGCTGTAATTCCAGTCCCACGCCCATCGTCACGGCCCTTTGGTAGATATACTCGGCGATGGCGGCATCGAGGACGCCAAAAGCAGGATTCAAACAGATGATAATCTCATCCGCCGTGATCCTTCCTGCGACCCGCCCGCTTACAACATCGCCCAGTTCTGTCGAAAAATCCTCGGGAGTTAGATCGCCCTTTTCCAGCAACTCCACTAATGAGTGATATGGCGGCACATGCGTCAGCACGCCGTCTCGATAAGTCGTCACGATCTTGCCACGGCGCAAAGTCTCTTGATCCAGTTCTTCGGGAGTATTGGTGATTACAGTGCAGCCGGGGGCCAGCCATTCACCCCTGAGCACCGGGGCCGCAGCCTTGGTTGCCGTCACCAGGATCTGCGCATCTCGCGTGGTTTCTTCAGCGTTCTTTGCCTCGTAAATTTGAACCGTATTTCCAAGGCGCGCACTCAGATACCGTACAATATCTTTTCGGTGCGTTATGTTTGGGCTCCACACTCGGAGATGATGAATAGACCGTACGGCACAAACCGCTTCGGCCGCCCAGCGCGCCAGCCGACCGGAGCCGATGAGCCCCATGGTCGCGGCACCTTCGAGCGCCAGATATTTTGCCAGGACTCCATCCGGAGCCGTGCTTCTAACCGCATGAACAAGATGGTCCGAGATCAATGTCTTGAGCGCCATGGTCTCCCAGTCGAAGAGCAGCAGAATCACACCCCCGGCCTTTCGGTGGACCGACCCGCCGATGCGGATACCGTACCCAATTCCTTCAATGGCGCCGGTAATGATGCGCAGGTCACGCTCCCAGGGACGTCCTTGCCCTGTGCTCTTCTCCGAAAGTGAGGGGTGGACCAAGCGCACGCGGGGCACAACGACTGCTTGGCCTTCCCCGACTCGGCGAAAAGCCGCTTCGATTACCGGGACAACGTCGGTCATCCGGATGTCGAGCTGCTCCGTGTCGGCCAGCGACAGATAACGCATCTCGATGGGTTTTGATCCTAATGAATGGGAGAGGTTGGGCGCGGCGCCATTCTCAGCTCCACACCCTTAGCAGCCAGTTCCCGGACATACATTTCCCGGATTTCGGGATCCTCGTCCTCGTACTCGATTTGTTCGGCGCCAGCCTCCTCGTTGCCGCCGCGCATCCCTATCCGAAGTGGGTGCTCCGGACTCCCTCCGCGCCGGAGCGCCAAGTAGCGTGCAGGCTCCGAGCCGGTATTGAAATGTTGATGGTACCACCACTCCGGTGGGCAGAATATGCTTCCCGGCCGCCAGTCGACACGAACACGTTCCTTCCCCTCCTGCCAAAGCAGGGAATAACCTTCCCCCGCGAGAATGATCACATGGGCTCCGGGGCCATGACGATGACCCTTCTTGTAAGTCCCGACTTCGAATTCCGAGAGATGGCAGGCTATCGTGTTGTCGGCCATCGATATGTGAAAACTCTTTGCCCCCGAGCCACGCCGCACCCACTCGATGAGAGTAAACCTGCTCACGTCCGGGATAAAATTGGTCCGCCAAACACGGCCTCCGAGATGCTTACCCGGGTTCGAAAAAAAATCGGGTTGTCCGTGGAAACGGTCATCGAATACCACCGGGTTGTCAAAAACAAATCGTTCGTTATGAAAGAGGCTAAGAACAAGAGGCGCGTTGGAAACCATCAAGAGCCGAAGCGGTCTGGAGGCGTCGAGATTGTGATGGCTGTAAGTGGTGTTCAGGGGGGGTGACAGCAAGCTATGCGAGCTCCATTCGACGGACAACTCCGTAGAACCAGGAGATCTCACCGTCGTTTTTCCCCAACCGCTGATCCCGTAGATCAGAGCTTCGAAAATATGTTTGACCGGATGGGTTCTGCCTCCCGGGGGGATTTCAAGGATCGCTGCCGTGGTAATATGCGGGTCCGCCAGATTCACGAAGGCCCCGCGACAGCCGAGGCGGTTCCATTCACCGAGCTCCACATCCGCCAAGTTTTCGACGTGGAAGACCTTGTAGATAGGAATACCCTCTCGCTCCTGCCAGAGATCGTAGAACGCTTTCGGCCGAACAAAATTTGTGGGCGCCTCATCGGGCTTAGACATCATTCGGGAACCTCCGTAATCATTTCACGTGTCCAAGGGCCCAAGATGAGATGGTCGCGAGGCGCGCGGTTATCGTAACTCGTGGTCCGTGTTTGTAAACACGCCCGAAAACCAAACACGATCACGAATGAGAGCGAGACGGGCGAGCGCAACTACTTTAACTGCCTGCCTAACGGCAAGCAAATGGGCCTTTATCAACGATCTATTCAAAGACTAACAATCAGTCTCTGAGGTGTCAATGTCATTTCGGCTTTTCTATGATTAATCCTATGGGCATGAGAGCTTTTGGACTTTTGCCAGTGAGGGTTGACTGACAAGATGACTTTTTATAGTCTTCTAAACAGGGGATTTTTTTTCTTAGAGGCCCTTTATGGCTGCAGAGGTGAAAACCGGAATCCAAACTATCGATCATATCGCAATCCCGGTGCGCGATCTGGATCTCAACCAGGATTTTTATTTAAACGTCTTAGGTTTGAAATACAAAACCACGCGACGGAACCCTGACGGTAGCCCGCGCCAAACCTATGTGTTGGCCGGGGATAATATTGTCGGTCTCCACTTGCCTGGCGTGAATGCCGGCGTTTCCGCCAGCTCGGGTCCCCGAATCGGCATCAACGTCTCTAAAGAACACTTTGCCGAAGTGCAGCAAAAGTTGAAAGCGAAAAATTATCCCTTCACTGGCCCGGTGGAACACCCTCAGGACAGCCCTCTTCTGGCCTCGATCTACTTCGACGATCCGGACGGCAATCACCTCGAATTCTGCATGCGCCGCAAGGAGCCATTCTACGAATGCATCAGTCACACGGTCTTCGAGACTCGAGATGTGGAAAAGGCGATCACGTTCTACACTGAAGCCCTGGGCACGGGATCTCCCATCGCCCGCGGCAAAGAGACCATGCTCCCGGCACGAAATGGGCAAATGATTGGTTTGGTGGAGGTCCAGGAGCTTTCCGAACGGAGCAAAAAGCACGGGCGCGGCTGCCATATGGCGATGGATGTGACGCAGGAAGATTACGATTTTATGTTGTCCCTCATTGAGTTGTACGGGGGAAAGAACCAAGGAGACAGTCGGGCAGCGGACGGTCTTAGGCCCGATGGTGAGAGAAGCGTCTATTTTGCTGATCCAGATACCAATCGTCTTCAGATTACTGCCCATGCTCCTAACGACCCTGAGGATATGCTATCCGATGAAGAGAAATGGCGCAGGATTATTGAAAACCGAAAAAAACAGGGCCGCGGGTTAAGCCGCTGGGAGTCCGGGGGCAAAAAGATCATCTAAAGGAGAGATAACATGAAAATTTTGGTGCTTATTCTTTCCCTTATCGTTCCTTTCTCGGCTTGGGCCAACATGGAAAAATTCTTGGCTACACTGAATCAATTGTCCCCGGCGGAGCGCGAGCAAAAATTGATTGAAGGAGCCAAAAAAGAAGGGACAGTTATGCTCTATTCCTCTACGGGGCTAGAGGAGATTAGGGCTATCATCAAGGTCTTTGAAAAAAAATACCCCTTCCTTAAAGTACGCTTTCTAAAGAAAGGGGGAGGTCAACTCTTCAATGTTGTGCAAATGGAAATCAGAGGAGGGCAATATATCGTAGATGCTTACTGGGCGGGCATGTCAACCCTCGGGCCTATATTTACGATGGAAAAGCAGTCGCTGGCCCGCTACATCTCTCCGGAAAGGGCTGCCATTCCCGATGAGTATAAGGACAAAGAGGGGTACTGGACGGCCACAAGGATCTCTGTGGCAAGCTTTGTCTATCACACCAAGAAAGTACCGCCGGACAAGGTTCCGAGAACTTATCTCGATTTGCTGGATCCCTTCTGGAAAGGGAAGCTTTCGGTGGATTCCAGTCGCGCTCGTTTTCCGCGGTTGCTGGTGGAACGAATGGGTTGGGAGGGAGCCGAGGCGTACCTCAAAAAATTAGCCAAGCAGGATCTCGGGCTTTATCGGGGAAGGACAGCCAGGATGCAGCTCATCTTGGCAGGGGAAAACGTAGGAAGTCTGGACATCAATGCGGACAATGTCGTGGAGATGAAACGGAAGGGGGCGCCGTTGGACTACGCCATTATGGATCCTTCCCTCCTTTCACTGACTTCAGTCGGTATGCCCCAGAAACCACCTCACCCTCACGCAGCCGTCCTGCTCTATGATTTTATCATCTCCAAGGAGGGGCAAGAGGAACTGGCCCGGGAAAAGAACGTCCCTGTACGTGAAGGTGTTGGGATACTGGACAAAGAGCTGGCTCAGAGGTTGAAAGAAGGCAGGGCCCAGAAAAAATTCATTATCCAGTCCCCAGGAACTTACGATCCCCCTGTCGAAGAAAGATACAACCGGCTCTATATGGACATCCTGGTTAGAAAGAGCAGATAGAGGGGCCGTTAAGGATGGTCGGATAGGGGGATCGTATAGCCGACAATGGGTAGTGAAGTCAACGGGTATGTACCGGCCGCCTGTTTTGGCCAGCCGCGATCAAGGCATGGATAGATGATTCGTTTCGCTAGAATTTCGGAGCTCTCTTTAGCAGGCTCAGGCTGAATCCTTCCCTAATGTCCTCAATATTTTCTACAGCTGAGTACCGGTAAAAAAGTAGTGCTAGCCAGTACGTCCCCTGACTGAGGGTCTTGTAGTAACCAGGCCACGCCGACCAGCACAGAAAAGGAGATTGTTCCGTGGAGGAACCCAAAGAAACGGCAGCACGTTCATCCATTAAGGGTCATATGCCGGAGGATAAGGCCATCAGCACGCGCCGGCGTAACTTGGTCTTAGGAATCGTTAACCTCTCGCACGTGTTCAACCATATGCAATCGAACGTGGTCTCGATTCTCTATCCGGTGATGATGCAAAAGCTCGGCTTCGGCTATTTTGACATCGGCGTGCTGCAGACGATTTACCAGCTATCAGCCATGGGGTTTCAGGTGGTCTATGGTGTGCTTGCTCGTTTCCTGCCGCGTGCTGTCTTGCTTGGCATCGGCAGCATAATCTGCGGGACTTTCTACGCCGCCACGGGGTTCGCCCAGAACTTTGCTCAAATAGGCGTAATGCGCGGGCTGTCCGGCGTCGGCTCAAGCGCGCAACATCCCGTGGGTTCCGCCATCTTGGTCTCCTATTTTCAAAAGGCGCGCGGCCGGGTTCTCACTTTGCATCACTCTGCTGGAAACTTGGGTGCTTTTATCGCCCCGGTGGTCGCCGGCGCGCTGCTCTTGTTCACTGACTGGAGAACGGTATTTTATGTCGCCGGCATCCCAAGCATCTTGATAGGGTTATGTTACTTTTTTCTCCGCGATACCGTTGTGGCGGCAGACGAGATCAAATCCAAGAAGGCGCGGATTCAGGCCAGCTTTCATGATTACCTGGTCTGCCTGAAGAATCGCAACGTCCTGATGATCTCGCTGATCCAGATGGTGGGGGCGGCCGGGCGTGGCACGGGCATCAACGTCGCGTTTCTCACCGCTTTTTTCATCGTAAGGCTAGGAGTCAACGTGACGACCGCGGCTGGCCTCTTGATGGTCTATCAACTGAGCGGACTCTTGGGGCCGCTCTTTATCGGCTGGCTCTCCGACCGCTTTAATCGCAAAGCGGTTCTTCAGCTCACCCTCCTCGGCTCTACGTTTGCCACATTATCGCTTCTTACCCACCAAGGCATTACCCCTTGGCTTCTTCTCAACCTGGTGCTTTACGGATGTCTCATTCAATCTCGGGGTACGCTGACTCAAAGCGTGGTCAGCGAAGCCGTCCCGAGCGACCAGATGGACATTGCCTTCAGCGTCTATTTCTTTATCGGGTTTATCTCGGGGCCTGCGTGGACGTTTCTAGTAGGGTGGTTGATCGACGCCTCCGGTTTTAGTCTCGCATTTCAGGTGGTCAGCGTCAGTTACATCGTAGGCATGTTACTGGTATTCCTGACGGCGTGGCGTGGAGGCGGGGTGGATCCGTTCAAGGAAACTGCTAGATAAGTTATGGAGTTTTATTTGCCACAATCAATGTCGTTCCGGGCATAGTTTTGGGAATATCGCTGTGAGCTTTGATGGAAGTGAATCCCGCCGCCTTCAACCACTCGGAATACTGAGATAAGGTCCAGCACTCTCCCTCGGGAGTATGAGTCAAGGTATAGACCGAGAAACGCAGGGCAAAGGTGGGCCCGGTTCGCTCCTCGTTGGGGAGGAAGTCGTTAACTACGAAGAGGCCGCCGGGCTTAAGCGAGCGATAGGCCTTGAGGAACAACTCCTG
>JAPUHZ010000166.1 GCA_027297485.1 Deltaproteobacteria bacterium | reverse complement strand
AGCGTGCCGGCGTTTTTTAGAAAGTCATCCCTTGCGCGCGGCTGATTCCTTGCAGCTCGCCGCTGCCATCGTCGACTGGCGTTGGCGGCCGAAAAGGAAGGGTTTAAGGTTCTAGGATCTATGCCTCAACGAAGTGAATCGCTATGAACATTATGAGCTCAGTAAAGAACTCTCTCAACTTGCCGAATTAGCCCTTCTTCTTTCCTCCCTGTTCTATTTTTTCTCCTATCCAGAAATTGACAAGGGCCTTTGGGAAAATCTCTATCTCTTGACGGTTGGCCATTTGAAGTGTACATTTGATGTGCTCACAAAAAGGAGTTGCAAGATGTACCGAGAGCGAACTTTGTCCTTTGTCCAAGCTCGGAGGAACTTGAGTAGGTTACTCGATGAGATATCAGCAAAGCGGGAGGCGGTCATTATTGCAAAAAGGGATAAACCGGTGGCGGCTATACTCGGCATGGACCACTACAACGAGCTGAGAAATACACGTAAAAGGCTTAGCCGCTCAGGTACGAAGAGGGTTCTCAAGCTCGGTGGGGTTGCTGAACCACTCGGAGATCTTGACCAGGCCATCCGTGATCTGCGCAAGTCGCGGAGAGCGGTCATGGTGCGCTTGCCGAAAAAATGATCTTTGTTACCGATACGCACGGCTTAGTTTACCACCTTACGGGACAGAGAAAGAGGCTTGGCCGAAGGGCACGGGTGATATTCGAACGCACAGAGCGGGGACAGGATGCCGTACTTATTCCTTTCACGGCATTGGAGGAGGTTATGCTTCTTTCTGAGGCTGGAAAGATTCATCTACGCATTCCCTTCCGAGAACTTCTGATGTCTCTAATGCAGGCCGATAACTTCGACTTAGGGGAGAACAACGCCGATCTACTCTTAGAGGCTTCAGCATTGACTGGGATCAGAGACCCGTTTGATAGGATGATTGTGGCCCAGGCAAGGCTGAGCGAAGCAACTCTCATCACGACAGACGAGGAGATTCGAGAGTCAGGTTTGGTTAAAACTGTGTGGGATTAAGCCTCACCGTGATATCCAATCTTGGTCTTTCAACTTCCCTCTCCTCCTATCTCGACCAGACAATCACCGAACAAGAACTTTCGCTTTTACTCACGCTTCGCTCCGGCCTTTTCCTCTTTGATGAAATCGTGTATTAGCCTTGGGACGTCCCCACAGCTAAAACACCTGGGTGACTGAGGTTTCGTCCCGTCGGGATATCTCATAAAGCGTAAGTAAAACGGCTTCTCGGTTCCAACGTAGTCATCGTAGTAAAAAGCGATTTTCCCGCATTCGCTGCATTGAAGATATTTGGCCATGGGCGTCTCCTTGACAAGTAAAAAGTAAAAAGGCAAAAGGTTTTCCAAGAGAGTCTCGCTAAGTGTTCTTAACAAGTAAAAAGGAAAAAGTAAAAAGGCAAAAAACAGTTACTATTTCTTAGAGTTATTCTTCGTATTCACTATGATGGATCCGATGATTCGTGCGATCTCTCCCGCCTCCCGGGATAGGGTCTTACATAGGCCATCCGAGCATTCTTCAGAGGCATCCAAGAGGCGCAACCAATAGATTGCCTCTCGGGCTTCCTTGAGTGCAATGTTGTACTTGGAAATAAAATCTGCCCGACTCTGTCCCGCTTGAGCTTCTTCTACGTTTGCGCCGATGGAAGTGCCCGACCGCAATAACTGCCGACCTAAGGTTCGGGCTGTTCCACTTTTTCTGTCCAATGTTCGGCATAATCGAACAATTTTCAAGGCAAAAGCAAAGGTGCGTTCTTTGATGTCTCGTGGCTTACTCTCGTTTCCTATCATACTTTTGCCTTTTACTTTTTTACTTTTTACTTACCTTTCTAGCCTTCAAACTTCCCAGTGACCCGTTGATGGCCTTCGTTCTCGACATATGGTTCCTCTCTATAAAGTCCAAGGGCCTTCATCACGGGGGTATCTTGGATGGAGAAGAGAATGGTCTCTTCTTTGCCTTCGTTGGCATGTTCATGCCAGGACCATGGAGGAACGACAAAGAAGTCACCGCGTTCCCAGTTAAAGCGCTTGCCGTTAATGATTGAGTAGCCGCTTCCCTCAAACACGTGATAGACGGCGCTGTTCACCTGGCGGTGGGCTTGGGTGTGGATGCCGGGTCGGATCATTTGGATGTAACAACCGATCGTTGGCAGGACCGGCCCACCGGTGTTGGGGTTTAAATACTCAAAGCAGACGTCATCATGGGGGCTTGCCCGTCCCTCCCCAATCCTCTTTAGGGCTTCATAGGTCGGATCCCATTTATAATTGAGCAAGGGGGAGTACCCTTCCGGTGGCTTTTCCCAGGTCGGCCTAAGTTGTGGGCCGCTGAATTTTGTTTCCGAATCGTTAACTTGAGTAGTGGGGTGCTGATGTGTGGGGTAGGGCTCGAAAAAGGTTGCATCTAGATCCCCGACTAGGGGAAGGTCCAGACCGTCCATCCAGATCATCGGTCGGTCTGATTCGCATCCGTGGTCATGCCAGCACCAGTTGGGTGTCAGAACTAGATCGCCCCGACCCATGACACACTTGTCCCCGTTGACGTTGGTGTAGGTGCGATCACCTTCGATAATGAATCGGATTGCTGACGGCGTATGGCGATGGCAAGGTGCGATCTCTCCAGGCTTCACAATTTGCACTGCGGCCCAGAGGGTGTGGGTAGTGGCATACTTTCCGCCCAACCCTGGGTTGACTAACGCTAAAACTCTCCTTTCTCCACCGCGCTCAATGGGAACAAGATCTGCTGCGCGATAGGCCAAATCGCGAAGCTCCGACCACTTCCATAGGAAGGGATTTACCTTGGTCTTAGGTTCGGAGGGAAGAAGGCTCGCGGTGATATTCCACAAGGCGACCAGGTGCTTGTTTTCCAGCTCCCGGTAAAACTCTTCGGCGTTCTTAAGCCCATCTTTTGCAGCCTCTTTGCTAGGTGCCATCGTTTACCTCAAGGTAGAAAAATAGCAGAATAAAAATCCTCTTTCTAGTCCCTCCCTGCGCCAGATTCAGATAAAACCCTCATTACCGTGAGAAAATAATTGCCCATCTCTGCCTTCCCGGTCGGAGCCGTCTGCCTGAGTGTCCACCTGATTTTGACATAATCCCCAATATCAGATATTTTCTCCCCAAAACAAGGGTTCGGGGGTTGCACTTTCAGCTTGGGGTGGGCTCGCACGAGGTTGCCCGGAGAAATTTTCGACCTTTCCCTTTCCCTGTCATAAAAGGGAATTCCTATCATTTCATGGGGGTGGAAAAAATACGCATAGATTTAGCGATTTTCTTTCTGCTTTTCCTAACTTATGCTTACTTCTTTCAGGGCGGGGCATGGGGTGAAAACGGCCGTTTTGACCAAGTTCGCGCCATTGTTGAAGATGGGACGTTAGAAATTGAGAATTTTTCTCTCTACACCACGGTTCCTGACCAAGAAGGGAAACCGGACCTCCGCCGAATAGCGATCCCTCCATCTGCGCTCGCAGATATTCCGCTAGAGAAAATCAGCACTACTTTGAATACTGGAGACCTCTCGCGTTTTGGCGGCCATATTTATCCCAATAAGCCTCCCGGCGCGACTTTCACCGCTGTGCCCGCCTATTTTCTCGTTTATAACCTCAACCGTCTCCTGGGTATCCACCCGGATCACTGGTGGCCTTTGACCATGAACATTTACCTCACGACCGTCTTTTCAGTGTCCCTCATTGCAGCCCTTGGAGGTGTCGTCTTCTATCGCACCTCGCTTCAGCTTTTTCCTTCATCTCCCCCCTGGGCTCATATCGCTTCGACATTGACGTTTGGCTTGGGAACGCTCATGTTGCCGTATGCCACGATGCTCATAGAGCATGATCTGGTTGCGGTATTATCTCTTTTTGCCTTTTTAATTCTCTTGGTTAACAAAAAACAAAGAATTACCTCAATCCGTCCCGGTCTTATTCTTTTTTTAGCGGGCGTAGTCAGTGGGCTTACTTTACTTATGCAATATACTTCTATTATCACCGTGTCTTGCCTTGTGTTTTATGTCTTTTGGACGGCTTGGCCTCGCTGGAAAGTCGCCTATTTTATTGCGGGGACGATACCGCCTGTAGCAGTGCTGGGGTGGTATAACCTGCTGTGTTACGGTAGCCCGGTGGCGATTTCCTACGCCCACCAGGGCGAATGGATGCTCAATAAGGGGGGGGTTTTAGGTATGTTTGTTTTCCCCCGGTTTGAGATTATGGCTGTTTTGCTCTTTTCAGGCTACCGCGGTTTGTTTTTCACTTCTCCAGTGCTTCTCCTCTCCGGTTTAGGTATTTGGCTGATGGCAAGCCAGAAGGAGAAGCGCGTGGAGCTTGTGCTCTGGATCGTAATCTTCCTCGGATTCCTTTCGGCGAATTCATCGTATAATTCCTGGGAGGGTGGGTGGGGCATCGGTCCGCGCTTTTTAATCCCTGCTTTACCGTTTTTCTGTCTTCCGCTGACACCTGTTTTCCAGAAATTTTTCCGTTTCACACTAGTCTTGGCCTCGCTTTCAGCATTGATCATGCTTCTGGCAACGGCAGTTGCCCCGCGCTTTCCGCAAGGGATTCCAAATCCGATGGGCCAATACATATTGCCCCTACTTCTAGGTGAGAAGATACAATTGAATCTCTCTCATCCGTCTGGAGAAGGATTCGGTGAGGAACTTCATGAAGGGCCTGTTTCAGCCAATCCAATTGGTGTCTATGAGTCGCCGTTTCGACGTGTTTATGAGCCAGGAAGCATGCAGGATCGCTGGAACTCTTTTAACCTGGGAGAATTCTTGTGGCCGGCCAGCCTGTTCAGCTTGCTACCGCTCCTGTGTTTTCTTGGGCTTGGGTTAGGAGTTTTTTGGCGCTGGAGCCGACGATAAAACACCACCTCTCCGGTATACTGAATACGTGGGAGCGGGAATAACGTTTCCTCACCTTACCTTGACTCAAGGAACGAAAGGGGCTTAAAGAAAAGGTATGTCTTATTGCACGGTTAACGGGATCAAGATCCACTATGAGGTCTCAGGAGAGGGGTTTCCCTTGGTTCTGATCCATGCTAATCCTTTCGACCGCCGTCTCTGGCTCTATCAAGTGTCGCACTTCTCGACTTTCTTTAAGGTTATCAACGTCGATCTGAGGGGTTACGGTTATTCGGACAAGCCGACTTCTACGACGAGCATCGTTGAGATAGGTGAAGATGTGGTAGGGGTCTGTCGTCAGGAGGGGGTGAAGGAGACCATGGTTGCCGGTATCAGTGTCGGCGGGGTTATCGCCCTACAGTTGGGTCTGGACCATCCGGAGATCTTCAAGGCACTGATCCTCGTCGGCTGCAGCAGTGGACCAGGGGGGAGATACCAACAACGGATCGAGGGTTATATGGAGGGAGTCGAAAAATACCATATCCAACATCTCAAGGCGCTTGTGAGTAAAGCTTTTTTTGAGAGCAGGCTCGGACACTACCTGCTCGGCAACTTCACAGACTGGGACAAACGGCTCAATGCGGGGTCGATCGCGGAGATCTTCAAGGCGCTGCAGAATAGGGACGTGACCCATCGTCTTGGAGAGCTTAAAATGCCTGTCCTCGTCGTGAACGGCGAGTTTGATAATTCCCTGGTCCGGAGTCGCGAGATGGCTCAGAAGATCAGGGGAGGGGTGCATCAGATTATCCCCGGAGCGGGACATGCCTGCTGCCTGGAAGATCCGGCGGCCTTTGACGAAGTGCTCATAGAGTTTTTTGAAGCACATGGCTTGATGCCCAGAAGGTGATATTCTAAAAAGGAGGACACAACAATGGCCGTAAGACTTTTTCAGTCACAGACTTCCATGTTTTGTGAGAAGGTAAGGATCGTTCTCGCATTAAAAAATGCTTCCTATGAGATAGTCGATGTGAAGAAAGATGATCGGAAGTCCCTGATCACATTTTCCGCTCAGAGAAAAGTCCCGGTGATGGACTATCAGGGGAAGTGCCTTATTGATTCCACCTTTATCTCCGCTTTTTTGGAGGAGAAGTATCCTGAAAACAGCATCTACCCCAACGGGGCCTCAGACAAAGGGCTCTGTCTGATTTTGGAGGACTGGTCCGACGAGGTTTTAATCCATCCCATCCACTTGATGCGCCGGGCAGAGAACCCTGCGGCGCGTAAGGAAGCAGAGAAGCAACTGGGGACACATCTCCAAAGCCTGGATCGGTTATTTACCGGAAAAAAGTTCATCTTCGACAGGATGACCATTGCTGACATAGCCATTTTCACCCAGCTCCATTATCTTTACACGGTGATTAAGTATGAGGTCCCGGCCAGTTACAAAGACCTTCACGCATGGGTAGACCTGATGCGCAAGTCCTTGAATCTAGCCTCTCTATATGATTTTGCGGCGTGAAAAACTTTTGATAGGGGGAGATTGTGAGTTTAACTCCGTAGTTGCCATTATTGAATGAAAGGACTAAGAAAGACGTCTTATCTCAAAACTCTTCTCGCTTTTTTCTTCGTTTCTGTATTTCCTTTGATTCCTGGCGCCATGGCCCAGGAGACCTCGTTTATTTCGCGCGAGCTTCACTGGGCCGTGACCGAGGAAAAGTTTGAAATCGCCTTGGAGCGGTTGCGCTTGGGGAAGAAGGCCCGGCGCCGCATTCCGGTTATACTCGCCCATGGTCTTCTGGTGAACAGCCGCTTTATGAACCTCGATGAGGATCACAGCCTGGCACGGTACCTGGCCCGGGAGGGATTTGATGTGTGGAATCTCTCTTTTCGAGGCACTGGGCGAAGTCTCAACCCCCTCAGATGGGGGGACAAGGCTTGGACGCTTGATGATATAATAGACAGAGATATTTCCGCAGTGATCCGTTATGTCCGGAAGGAAAGCCGCAGATCCAAGGTCATCTGGGTCGGCTATGAGATGGGAGGCCTTCTTGCCTACGGTTACCTTGAGAAGAAAGGTCACTCAGGGCTTGCCGCTTTAGTGACCATCGGAGCGCCAGTCACCTTTACCCATTCCGAGCAGGAGCCGATGAAGAGTCTCCTTAGGCTGGAGGAGAATCCCGCCTTGAAGAAGATATTTCTCTACCTGGATGGGCCTTTTCTCGGAAGGCATCTCATCCCGCTGGTGACGGAGATCGAGGAGCTTTTTTATAACCCGGAGAATATCGAGCAGAAAGTCAAGGAAAGATTTCTGGAAACGGCCCTTGCACCCATCAATCCCGGGGTTTTGGACCACCTTCTGCTGATGATCCGGCGAGGCGAGTTTGTCTCTGCCCAAGGGGATTTCAGCTATCGAAAGAAGCTTGCTAAGGTCCGTCTCCCTGTTCTTGTGATTGGGGGGAAAAAGGATCTCCTGGCGCCTCCAAAGGCCCTCCGGTCCAGTTACCGTGCATTGGGGTCAAAAGACCGAACATTCAGGATTTTCGGCTCCCGCTCGAAAGATTCGGCGGCCTATGGCCATTTCGATCTGATCTTGGGCAAGAAGGCCAAGCAAGAGGTCTTCCCTGTGATCGGAAGATGGCTTAAACGGAGAGATAGGCTTAAGTAATGCCGAAAGATCGTTTCTCCCTTCTCCTTTACCGCACCTGTCTTCTTGGCTGTCTCCTGGGTTTAGCTGCTACCATCTATTTTCTCGTTGGAGTGAGTGGCCATATAGGCAATTCCTTTGTGAATATTGCTATTGCCTCCGTTGTGCTTTTGGCGGGACTCTTTTTTCTTTATGTTTTTTTTGTCTTGCTACCGGATAAGAGTCGGCTGGGATTTCTTATTTGGCTATTGATCTTATCAGCCTTGCTGGCCGAGGTTATCCTGGGTCTTGTTCCTCCCACGGCGCGCGACGAGTTGATCCATCATCTTGCCATGCCCAAACTCTATCTCCAAGCGGGCAGGATAGAAGAGATCCCCTTTGCCTTACACTCTTACTATCCCATGCTCCTCGATATGCTTTATACCCCGTTTGTCAAATGGGGATGGGATTCTGCCCCGAAGCTTATACATGGCCTTTTTGGTTTTTTAATCGGGCTGTTGCTGTTTTCCTACCTCGCTCGGCGCCTTAGTCCGGTCTACGGTCTTCTAGGATTTTTCTTTTTTGTTTCTACCCCTATTGTGCTCAAGCTTGGGAATCTGGCCTACGTGGATCTGGGGCTGATTTTCTACTCCACAGCTTCTCTTCTTTGTCTCCTGCGGTGGATGGAGGACACAGCGGATAGACGATGGCTGATTCTCTCAGGCCTTTCAGCAGGATTCGCCCTGGCTACTAAGCCTAACGGCCTTCTGGTCTTTTTGCTCCTGTTCTTCGTACTGGCATTCGTTCTGGGGAGAGGAAAGGAAAGAGGCATAGGGGAGACAGCTTCTTGGCTCATTCTTTTCCTCGTTTTAGCCTTTGTCCCGTTTAGCCCCTGGTTTTTCAAAAACCTAAGCCAGACCGGAAATCCTGTTTTCCCCTTTTTTGCAGGTTTTTTCGGAGGTGAGGGCGGGGTGCCGTCACTTGGAGTCTTTACTAAGCGCCAGCTTTTTTATGGTGAAAGTTGGTGGCAGATTGCCGCCCTGCCTCTACGGATTTTTTTTTCCGGGCAGGACGACAATCCCCAATATTTCGACGGGGTCCTCAACCCCATCCTGATTATCTTCCTTCCTTGGGTTTTTAAGGGCAAGTGGCTCATGGAGAAAAAACTTCTCTTTGCGTTTGCCGGTCTCTTTTTTCTCTATGCTCTTTTCCTGGTGGATCTCCGTATCCGCTATATTCTCCCCATCGTGCCTGCGTTGGTGATCCTTCTGGTTTATGGCGTCCATAATATCTACTTGAGAATAGTCCGCCCGTCTTTGCTTTTCAGTGTGGTGATCCTACTCTTGGCGCTAAACGGAATATATCTCTGGAATTATTCTCACAAGGTATCCCCAATAAGGTATTTGCTGGCTAAGGAAAA
>JAPUHZ010000165.1 GCA_027297485.1 Deltaproteobacteria bacterium | reverse complement strand
CTCGATCATGACTCGAACCGACGGATTGGACCGGAGCCACTGGGCGTTGGCTTTAAGGGTCTCACGGGCATCCAGCCGGAGACTATAACGATCAAAGTCGAAATAGATGTCCTTGATGGAACTATATCTGTCCGTGGGAATGTCCTTGCCACTGCGATATGCCTCCAGACTCGAAGGAAGGGATGACTCTGACTCTTGCGCTTTCTCGAGCTGGACGTGTAAGGAAGCCTCAGGTTTACTAGCAGGCGTAACGGAACAACTTGTTAATGAAAAAAAGGCTATGAAAATGTAGCCAATCATTGGCCGAACGATACTATTACCCATCATTTTCTCCCTTCGCTGCTACTTTATCTCCTTCTTATCGGCGATATTGCCCTTTTCTTTAGCTGAATCTTGCATGCCAATTACTAGGGGCATGGGTGTGGGGTATACGTATTGACATAACCCTTTGTTGTATAAGGGTTACAATGCCTTTCGATAATCGCACCCGTGACCACAATGGTCTTAAATAAGTCAACAACTAAAGCCCGACACTCTTTCCAATAGGGCCTCCTTGACAGCGCTTTCGCATGTGATATTGGTCCCTTCGTAAATAGTAAGGGCCTCTCCCAAAATTGATAAAGCCTTCCGCATGAAGTGAGGCCGAGCAGAGGGACGGGAATTGAAAAGTTTAAAGCCAGTCGTTCTTTGTGACTATTCACAAGGGGCTGCTTGCTTTTTTTGTTTAAGTTGACACCTTAGTAATAGGCGAACAGCTTTCCTAAAGGTGGGGACTTTACCGGTAGATCTTAGAGGACGTGGCGGCTTTTGTGGCCTTTCATTGCGATTCCAGGACTTGCTGCCAGTATTTTCGTGGACAGTATACCTCATTGCACTTCTTGCCATTCGGCCAGCCACCCTTAATCGGACGCAAGTCTTGGCACAGCAATCTCTTTAGCTTCTCGACAAAGTCGGCGAGCCCTAAAGGCGTTTCCTAAAATCTCCGATCCAGGCTGCGATATTGGATCGCCTCGGAGATATGAGCAGGCTCACTTTTTCCGGGGGCTTCCAAGTCAGCAGTAGTCCGGCCGACCTTGAGGATGCGGCTGTAGGCGCGGGAGCTTAAGCCAAGTTTGTTAATCGCCATTTCCAAAACTCTGAGAAGGGCAAGGAAATAATTCAACTTAGTCAACCACGTCCCCTACTTTCTGCACCACCGGCTCATAAGCGGTAGGTCCCTGGTTCGAATCCAGGTGGGCCCACCATCTTTCTCCTTAGAGTTTCCAAACACTTTGTCCTCGTAACTCCCCGTCGCTATATTTTGAACTTTGGCTAAAGGTGCCTTCTTTCTTTAAAAAACACCTTCCTTCACCGCATTGACAGTACAGTGACCCACCGGTGACAAAATATGCCAAAGACGGACAGAAAGCGTCCAGCCGGATGCTTCCTAAAGGTTTAGAAATCAAGGGCTTTCGGTTGGCACTAAAGTTGCGGCATGTCGGGATAGGAGGGAATCTTTATGAGCAAGCTTACGTTGGTCGTATCAGTCTTGGTCTACTTGGCGGTAGTGTTTGTAATGCCTTTCCTAGTGCGTGATAGCGAGGGCATATTGCTAGCCTGGATGTTCGTGAGCATTTGGTATGCCTTGTATATATTTTTTAAGTTGCGGGTTGAACAGAAGGGCATGAAACAGTCGTGGGCCGGATGGAAATTTTGGGAAGTTTTTGGTCGTTGAGACTAATTTTAGTTATTTTTAAGTATTTCAGGTAGAGCAAACCAGTTCTCTCCCTGCTCCTTTCTTTCTTCAATCAAAACGTGGAGACATGAAGCTCTACGGCTTACGCCCGCGGTCTTCTGCGTAAGCGGATAAAAACTTGCGTCCGTCTATGAGCCAAACAGGTGGACTCAATTAAATTGCGTCAATTACAAGGCCAGCTCATTTTTTTACCTCCTCCATAGGTGTGGTACGGCGAGGCAAGTTGAATCCCTCCTGGTCCATTTCTTGGTGTTCTTGTGGTAACACTCAGGGACCTTTAGGGATGGGGCGTTATAGGGAGAATCAGCGATATCGTCAGCTTTTTCCGTCAGTTCTTAACCTTTTCCCGCCGGGTTTTTTTCTTTCTGTCCTGGTTCGAATCCAGGTGGGCCATCACCATCATTTTGTCATAGCTTGACAGGGGCGATAGATTGGGGCAAAAAGTAATGGCTGGCTCAAGAGGAGGAGGTCCTTTATGGAAAAAGCTGTTGGTAGCCTGAGAAAGATCGAACTTTCTGAATCGCTTTTGTTCCTTATCAGGTCAGGGTTATTGCTTGGGTTCTCGGGAGTCATCCTCTACCTTCTCTTGTTTACCACTTACGCGCCCGTTCACGACACCCTTCATCATTTTCGTCATTCGCTGGCTATCGTACCTTGCCACTGATCAGACATTTTACGTTTGTTCTCTGCCTATTTTCACTCCTGTTGGCTGCCTATGCTCAGGCAGAGGGTGGAGACATTAGAGTCCAAACTTTTCCGATTCTGGCTAAGGTTCGTCCTCTTTCCGACGCGGTGAGGATAGTTTTAACAGTTTTAGAGGGTGATCAAAAAGCGACCGGCCGGGGGTGGCTCAAGATCCGTCTCTATGCACCGGCCCCAGGCTGGCTATTCTCCACCGACTTTCCTCTCGTGGAAGGGTCCCGCTTAGTTGACATGGAGCTACCAGTTACACATGGGAGTGTAGAATGGGAATACGTGTTTCCTATCCGAGGAATTTATCGTCTAGAGGTAAGTACGATTGATAAGGGGGGAAAAGAGGTCAGGGAGGTCTTTAAGCTCGGCATCAGGGAGAAACGACGCAAGCTCTTCATTCTTGGCGGCTTTATTGCTGCGCTTTTTCTCTTTGGGGTATTGGTTGGACGACGGTTTACCGATGGAAGCCGCGAGCCCTAGGCTGAATATGAAAATTGGTATCCTCTTGCTGGTGTCGGTTCTTAGCCTCTTTGCAATAATGAGAGAGGCCAGAGCGAAAGGAGTAGAGGAAAATGAACTTGTGGCTCGGCTGGAACTAAGTCCGGTGGTGGTAGGCCGGCCCAGCCAGATTCACTGGCTCTTCTCCAACCGTGAGACGGGGAGCCCGGTAAATCACCGTTTGACACTTACGATTACACATTTGGAAAAGAGAAAGCGAATTTTTTCTATAAATAAAATAACGGTAAAGGGGAATTTTACCTTAGGTTTTCACTTCACAGACGCCTCCGCGCATCGGGTTACTGGTGTGGCTGAGGTGGAGGGTAGAGAGCCGATCCAGCAAGAACAAATCATTACAGTGACCGGCCTAGAACCTCCTCGAGAGGCTATCCTTCCTGCTCTTTTTTTCTTTTTGGGTATTTTAGCCCTGGGTCTGGTCACTGGCAGGATGAGCCGCAAGTGGATAAGGTGATCTGACGACGACCACCACGCCCTGGGGCTATAGGTAAGCCCGGTTTGACATAATAGATAATTATCGGATACTTCTAGCTTAGTGATCCAATGCAGGTCGAGTCAGCCTATCGAATGAGCGTTGGCGTTTGACTCAAGTCAAACTCCTATCACTAACATTCCATAGCGAGGACCGCATCGGTTAAGGAAGTGATGAGGATGACACCTTCACTTAAAGTCTTGCTAGAATACGGCGCAGAGATATCATCGAAAAGGGAGGCATCATGACCCAAGAACACACACAAAAGTGGCAGGAGCCGACGGATCAGAAAACCAAGGCCGGCTATGGGAAATTTCTTCGGCCCAAGAGCTCTTATGATATTTTCATGGAGCAGGAGGGAGTTCCGATTTATCGAGAGATCGGTGTGCGCAGAGTGCAGGACCTGCCGCGAAAACCGTGGAAGCGCATGGGAGGTAACGGGACGTTTATACAGCTTTTGGGCACCGAGGGGCTTTGGGGTTGCTACGCGATCGAGGTGCCCGGGGCCGGCGCACTGAATGCCGAGCGTCACCTCTATGAAGAGACATATTTAGTGGTCGAGGGACGCGGCTCGACCGAGGTCTGGGCGGATGGGAACGGGAAGAAGCTGGCCTTTGAATGGCAAAGAGGCTCGCTCTTCTCCATCCCGATCAACGCCTCGCACCGCATTGTAAACGCGACCCGCAGCCCGGCGCTTCTGCTTGCGGGGACGACGGCGCCGAATGTGATGAATCTCTTTTCGAACACCGATTTTGTCTTCAATTGCCCTTACTCGTTTAAGGACCGCTTCGATCCTACGGATGATTACTATAAAACCAAGGAAGAGATCGAACCGGACCCGGTGCGGGGCCTGGCGATGCGCCGGACCAACATTATCCCCGACATCATCAATTGCGAGCTGCCCTTGGATAACCGGCGCTCACCCGGCTACCGGAGGATCGAGCCGCACATGACCGGCAACAATTTTTACCTCTGGATCGGGGAGCATGAAAACGGACGTTACTCCAAAGCCCATGCTCATGGCTCCGCAGCCGTGCTGATCTGTCTCACGGGAAAAGGTTACACGTATACCTGGCCCGCCACTCTCGGCCAGACGCCGTGGAAGGATGGAAAAGGAGATCAGGTGAAACGGCAGGACTACGAGCCGGTAGGCCTGGTCAGTGCGGCGCCGATGGGCGGCAACTGGTTTCACGCCCACTTCGGGATCAGCAAGGAGCCGCTCCGTCTGTCGGCGTGGTTCGGTCCCAACGCACCTGGGCGGGAGCGGGGCCGGCCGGGCGAGAAAAATATAGACTACGGCGCGATCGATATCCATGAGGGCGGCACGGCTGTTCCCTACTATGATGAAGATCCGTTCCTGCGCAAAGAATACGAAGAGACGCTGAAGCAAGAGGGAGTTACGTCCCGAATGGATGACTCGCTCTACCGCAAACCCTGATTTTGATCCGTCGATAAGGGGCGCTTGCTTCGTTGTCGCTTCAGGCTCGCATCCTCACGTACTACCGTGTACGCTCCGGTGCGAACCCTTGGTCCGCCTCGCACCCGCCTCCTTCTCGACGGCCAGGTTTTTAAGAAGTGATTTTCCCGTAAAGCTTTCTAATTAAAGGAATCTCCGTGGGAACTTCATCCCGTCAACATAGTTTCACCGCCCCGGACCGCCATATCGTCGAGGAAGACGAGATCAGGCTCACCAGCGTGGGGGTGGATATCGGATCCTCGACCTCTCATCTTGTCTTTTCCCGCCTTGAGATGCGGCAGGAAGGAACGCGCTACGTCGTCGTTGGGCGCGCGATCCTCAACGAGTCGGAGATTTTGCTCACTCCTTACCTGGACGACTCAACCCTTGATGTAAAAGCATTAGGAGAATTCATCAACGGCCAATACGAGCGTGCCGAGCTCAAGCGTGAAGACATTGACACCGGCGCGTTGATACTCACCGGTGTGGCGGTGCGCCGCCGCAACGCCCGCGCTATCGGTGAACTCTTTGCCCAAGAGGCGGGCCGTTTCGTAGCGGTCAGCGCCGGTGATAGTTTGGAAAGCACGATGGCAGCGCATGGCTCCGGCGCGGTGGCCCATTCGGCGAAGATAGGCGGTGTTTGCATGAACGTCGATATCGGGGGCGGGACGAGCAAAATCGCGGTTTGTGTTAAGGGCAAGGTCCGTGAAGTGACGGCGATCGATGTGGGCGCCCGGTTGGTTGCGCTTGATGGGAAGGGTGTCGTTACGCGACTGGAAGAAGCAGGGCGTCATTTTGCCGCGGCTGTGGGACTAAATCCGGCCGTTGGGAAAAAGATCGATCGGTCCAAGCTGCAATCCATGGCTTCCTTAATGGCCGACAGACTTCTTGAGATTGTCGGTTTGTCGGCTCTCTCTCCGGAGACGCGGCAACTCCTTCGTCTGCCACCCTTGTCTTACCGAGAAAAGATCGACGCGATCATCTTCTCCGGCGGGGTGTCGGAATTTATTTACGGCCACGACCCCGGCGATTTCGGTGATTTAGGGGCGCTCCTCGCCAGCGAGGTGAAGCAGAGAGTCAAGCGCTTGGGCATACCGGTGTTGGAGCCTGCCGCGGGAATCCGAGCCACGGTCATTGGAGCTTCGCAGTATACGATCCAGGTAAGCGGGAGCACGATTTTTATCGACCCGCTTGAAGCGGTGCCGGTGCGCAACGTACCGGTCATCGTGCCTGATTTTCCATTGAACGG
>JAPUHZ010000164.1 GCA_027297485.1 Deltaproteobacteria bacterium | reverse complement strand
GTCAGATCCCCATCGGGGTCTTCCACATGGAGAAAAATCGACCAGGAATTTGGGTAAAGCATCTTGCTTTGCGCATCGGCCTTGACTATCCGGGGAGGATGCGACCCAAACATTTGCTCCCTCTCGGCAACGGTCAACTGCGCGCACCCTGCCGTCAAAGACAAAAGAGAAAGAGTTAAAAAGCTAAAAAGCCGCTTTGCTCTCATGATTCCTCTCTTTCCGAAATACCAAGGGCAGGAGGTCTTTCCCTCACTGCTGTGTCAGTCATAATCCCTGCCCCAGCCTATTCAATCCTTTTCCCTCGCCTCCATCCCCTCCTCTTCTCCTACCTTACTGATAGCTCATCATCAATTCTTCGGAGCAAAATCTCTGCTAACCAGATGATCTTCCGCTTCTCCACTTAACACTACCATTTAGCTTAAAGTTCCCGCTCCTTGGGCTCAACAGGCTGGGCCTTAGTTTCATGGAGAGCGCCTTAGGACCTCGGAAAGGAACTCAGTGTGGCTTCGGTCCATAATAAGATCCATCGCCTCAACGATATAGGCTGATAGCACGAAATGCAAGAATACATCTCATTGCACGCAGCGGGCATTTGCTAACCCTTCTCAGCCTAAGGCTGATGGGTAGAGGGCTTCACCTCCAGGCTGTCGAATATGCTCGGCACACCATAAAAAAAGGGGAGCCTTTTGGGCTCCTCTTTTATCTTTGACGCAATCCTGAAGAGGTGACTTCTCCAACAATCTCCGTCCGTAAAAAGTTCCCCAAAGAATCAGCTTTGAGCTAAAAGATATTTATCGTTTTGAGAACTTTCCGTTAGCTCCCTTTGTTTATAGGGACAAAGGCCAATGATAGGCCAGAATGGAGGTGAAGAAAAATGAAGACCATCAGGCCACTGTTAGCACTGCTGCTTCTGGCAGGAATTTTGGGTCTTACCGCCGCGCCTGTGCACGGTAAGCAGCTAGGGCTAAAGGGAGGGACTAATACCCTTCCCGAAGGCGTCCCTGCTCGATTAGCGGGAGCTATGACAAAGAAAGGTAGCTCGCCGAATGGCAGCAAGAAGAGTCCGGCAACAAGAGCAACTTTTCACCTAATTTGATCGTCACCTTAGAGAACTAATCATAAGCTGAAAACGTCCGTAAAGCCGCTTCCCCTCCGGGGGAGAACAAAGCTGCCCTTTTAGGGTGTATTGACTTTTTTTAAGTCTAGCGTCTATATTTAAGGCATATTAAGAGTGTTCAACTATGCGGTTCGCCATTTTCCGATTTCCCATTTCTAATACTCCAATTTCTAATTTCTGTTTTCCCTTTTTCCTGCTTTTCCTGCTTTTTCTCTCCGGCTGTGTCGCCTTCCAGGTTGGAGGCGAGATCCAGAGAGGACGCATAGCCCTCTTGGATGGAAATCCCAAGGTAGCCCTGGCGCATTTCCAGAGTGCCGCTGAGCTAAATCCCGGCTATCTCCTCAACTTCTCCCCTCTTGACCAGGGGGTGTGGACTTATGTGGGGCGGGCCTACTATGCCATGGGAAAACTACCCGAGGCAAAAAAGGCCCTTGAGCGGGCACGCTCGAAGTATGAGCAGGACCATCTGGCCAAGCTCTATCTGGGGCTGGTTTTAGTGCGAGATGGGGATCGTCCGGGGGGACTTAGAGAGATCCACTTAGGACTCCGGCGACTCTTAAATTGGCTTGACCATATGGAGCGGTATGACCTCGACGGGCCCTACTGGGACCCAAACAGACGCCTCAGATCGGAAATCGAAAAAGACCTGGCGATGATCGAGGGAAGGGATATCATCTGGTCCGAGCTTATCTCCAGTGGAGAATGGCTCGGCGTGGAATTCGAAGAGGAGATCGATCTGGCCAGCGAGGATAGAATCGAGGAGCTCGAAGCCGATGGCGATGACAGTGATGGAATGAACTAACAGATAAATGTAGGCTTCTGGCTACTATCTTTCACGAAGTTCCTTCATGTCCTCTTCCCTCACTTGTTCCCGCTCTTCCTCCGCAACCCTCTGTAGAGCTATTTCCATTGACCGGATGACTCTTTTCTTGTCCTCCAGTCCCTTGGTTCTGATCGCTTTAATGCTTCTCCGTATGGCCTTTCTGACAATCCCTGTGCTATCCCAGTTCTCGTAACCCCGGTAACCATCGGTCGACGCCCTGCCTAAAAGGGTTATGCCGCCCTTAACACTATTCATCCCGTCCTGGTCTGCTCCCAACCTCAGTTGCGTAAGTCCCAAAACGAGCCAGGCAATCTCGTCGACCTTATTTACCGCTAAGGCCCTCTGGAGAATTTGAAGGGCATCCTGATAGCGGCCTTTTCTATAATAGGCCCAACCCAGAAGGGTTAGGCTGTCCCTATAGGTAGGGTCCTGGCGCACAACGGACTCCAAGGCGACAATGGCCTTGTTGACATTGCCTCCCCTTTGAATCGTCAACACCTCCTTCCCCTCCAGATAACGACCCCCTATGCCAAACCTTGGTATACGGTGGGAAATACAACTGGAGACAAACGCCAGACTAAAGGCCAATAGCAAACTAACGACTGAAAGACGATGGTTGCTTGCAGCCCTCATATCTTAAACCCCACTGCTCCTAAACCCACACGGTATCCTGAAGGAGCCCATTTTTTTGCAGCTTATCATAACCCCGAACCGCACGTAAAGCGGCATCCTATGCGTAAGACCGAATCTACTCCCTTTGTGGGGTATTTATTGAGCGCTGACCACGGAAATAAGTTAGCTGGAGTGGAGGGGATGAAATCGAGGAGGTGAACGACCTGGCTAAGCAGGACAGAGATGACGATTTGGTAGGCAGCGGGGACGACGAACAGACAAACTAAAAATCGCAAGGCATAAAAAAGGGGGGCTAAACGCCCCCCTTTTTATCGCTTCAACTCTGCTGCCAGACTAGAAGCCCACTCTTAATCCCAAAACTACATTGTGCCAGTCGCAGTCCTTTCCAGGGCGTGTGGCGTTGTTCCTGCTGCAACCAATGCCAGACTGATCCGCCGCAAGCACGTTCGCCGCATCGTACCACAACCAAGAAACGCCCACCGATAAGTTGCGCCGTATAAAATACCAGAGGTCTAGCTCGCGTAGCAGAACACGGTTCCGGTTGAACTCACCATCAGCATTGCAGAATCCGGCAACCCCTGAGCCAGAACCTCTACACGAACCATTATCACGCTCAAATAGCCAGGACAGCATCACCGAATGGGGCCCGTTGGCACTGCCCGTGAATAACCCCTTCTTTTTGCTCCAGACGAACAGCTCATTGGCTATGCTGAACATACTCCCCCTCTTCGCACCGGCATCAAGATTAAACTTATCCTCCGCACGAGCCCACGCAAGGGCTACACGCAAACGATAGGGCCCGATTCTCCAGCCAAGACCGGGGGAAATATAGTTCTGGTAGCCGTCGCCGACGTTGCCCGAGTTAAACAGGACGATCCGGTTCTCATTTCCATCGCCGTCCGCCGCCACCATCCGGTGATCCCTTATCCGAATCCTGCGCTCCCCATCTTCATCCGCCCTTGTGTCGTTATTGGCGAAGCGAAAGCCGACGCCGAAATCGATCCCTTTGACCCACTTGTTCTTGATCTTCGTAAACGGCCTGCCTCCGATATAAAGGCCAAAGTCCTTCCGGTCCGAGTCGGTCCCCGCACCGTCTCCTTCACCCTGCCCCTGAATGTAAGTAAAAACGAACGTTGCGTCCCCTTGCCCCAAAGGCACTCTTCTCCAGGTTAAACCAAAGCCCGTGGTGCTGCCGCTGGTGTTGACTCCAAAGGTGCTCCGGACCAGCATGGAGCGCTCCAGGTGTCCCGATGAGGAGCTGCCAAAGTTGGAGTCGTGCAAGTTCACTAATCCCGGATTGTCCATCCCGATGTGGAATCTCGGCAGCCACGGATTCAGCCTTTCAAAGTGGACAAAGAATGTGGACCGCTGGATGGCGAAGGGGTCCCCCCCAGAGTCGAAATCCCCCTGGAAAAAGAGCTGATAAAACCCCTTGTTCCAACGGTAGTCGAAACTTGGCCGATTGCGCCGCGCGAAAAACTCTCCGTCGGTACGATTGGAAGGTCCGGCATCCTGCTGGTCTCCAGGCCAGAACGCTACCCGGCCGTGGAAGATATAACCAAACCCCAGCTCCCAGCTCTTATCCGCCGCCCTGATCCTCATCCCGCTGCGCGGTCGGTACTGAAAGCTCGGCAATGTAGCCTTCGCTGCCATGGCCTCCTTCCTCAACTCAATCTGCTCCCCTTTGAGCTGCCCAAGCTCCTGCTCCAACGCCGTGATCCGCTCCCCTATCTCATCCGCCCTCGCCGGAGCCACCGCAACCACGAAGAGCCCGATTAAAAACAGCGAGCCCACCGCTCCCAGCATCTTGCCTAGACTTTCCTTCATTGTCTTCTCCTTTGCTGCCTATTAATACTCAAACTCCAATGACCAAAAAACTACACGATTTAAAAAATCCTGTCAAGCAAAAAAATCCTCCCACCCCTGCAATCCCTCTAGGGCTTGACCTTACGCGTAATTATCCAATATAAATCCCCTTGTCAAGCAAAAATTGCAACTTTTTTAGGGGGGGGCAGGAGGCCTCAGAGAGCAAAACTTCAAACTGAAAACTGCAAAAAGCAAAGTGAGCGAATGCAGAAGGCAAGATAGCAAAAAGCTCAACACGGTATGTCCCGGTTCTGCTGATTGCCTACAGCTGAACGCTGAGAGCTGAGAGCGGAATGCAGCTGGCAGAGAGCAGCAGGCCGTTGGCTAGGCATGGAACTTGTTGTATCTTGTTCTGAAAGGGCTAATGAATGGACAGGGGGAAAGAACCCGAAGGTATGACATCATGTCATGGAATTTGAAAAGGGAAGATTGAAAAAATGCAAATGCCAAAGGGATATCATTTTGCAAATTCAATTTTGATTTCTTTTTTGGCGCTATCTGCCTGTGCCCCGAGGGTGGTTCAGATCGCCCCAAAAGAGGGTGCCCCAGGCACTCAGGTCAGTCTCACTATGGAATATCTGGTGGGCTGGCCAAGGGTCGAGATAGGCAGTCAAATGATGGACTATTACAAATTAAAGCTCTCCAGCGCGCACCCGACAGACAATCCCATAGAGGACGATGAGCTTAGTTGGATTGAGGACAAGATTCTCCAATTCCAGGTGCCTGACCTCCCACCGGGAAACTATTTGGTCACAATTTATGATGACAAAGGGCCTCCGGGAGACAAGATATATGCCGTTCTGGAAACCACTGCCTACTTGATTGCTCCTCCTGTATGGCCCTTCGTTTTTCGCTCTAACCAGACTACCGTGAACTTTAAGGTTACCAGGTGAACAATTAAAGGCGAATAGCGAATCGTAAAGATTAGGTCGCCCTCAGTATTCCACTTCTGGCCGATTGCTGATATCTATTGAATGCTTGACTCATCTATGTGGGGCCGTATAAGATAACGGGTTGTATGGGCAATAGGGTCCGCATAACTAGTCTTTCCAGCACGATTCTCACTTTGATTTTCGCCCTCTTTCTGGCCGGCTGCTCTTCTCTACCCCTGCCTTCTATTCCCTGGTCACAACCGGCCCCAGAGTTCAACGCGAGTGCCGAGGCGATCTTCCAACAGGGCGTGGACCACTTAAAGAGCAAAAGATACGTTCGAGCAATTATCCAATTTGAGAAGGTCAGGGACGAGTTCCCATTCAGTTCCCAAGCCAATGAGGCCGAACTCAAAATCGCTGAAGCTCATTATCTTAATAAACAGTACCCT
Organism: Deltaproteobacteria bacterium; assembly: GCA_027297485.1. The sequence goes on along the minus strand of JAPUHZ010000164.1, from coordinate 24 downwards.
GAGGCCGCCTTAGGCTTTAAGGAT
>JAPUHZ010000163.1 GCA_027297485.1 Deltaproteobacteria bacterium | reverse complement strand
CCAGCCTTTACCAGCCCTATGCTGCCTACCTGAACGAGGTCCTCCATGGGCTCCCCGCAGTTGATGAACCTACGACACAACCTCCGTACTAAGGGCAAATGGTGCACTACGAGGCCGTCGCGGGCTGCGTCAATTTTGGATGCCTCATGTGGATTTAGGAGCCGTACCTGAATATCTTTAGGAAGCTCTTGGGCCACCCGGTGAGCTTTTCCGATAAAAAGGATCCCAGTTTCTTCCGGGGCGAGGGTGGTGTCTATCCTGTGAGCTATATATTGATCTCGGGCTTTCAGAAGAGTAGGCGCCCGGCGTGCGTATTCATTTCTGGCCCGCTCTAGCGTGGCGCTATCCTTGGCATTAAAGATAGCGTCAAGGCAAGCGACTTCCTGTTTCAAGAGGACCGGCGACTCGGTGCCCATTACCCTGGCCCCCTGCCTCATCAGCCATCCCAGCAGCTTGGTGTTGGGGTTCTGGTCGTCCTCGATTATCCTGTGGACTATCTCTGGATCGCTATCCGGCATGCCATCCTGGTAGACCTTGGCGGTATTCCAGCTCACTGGAAGACCCTGAATCCTATCTGTAATAGCTCCCCAGTCTTCTGAGTGTGTTCGGGAAAGGCTTCGGGAATCGGGCAGCCTGTCGCCCAAGCTGCCCATATCCTCGCGGCTGTGCACGATGGGCACATAGAGTAGCAACCGACTGAATTTAGATTCATTAGCCATCATTCTTATCGTCCTCTGTGATCTGCATTGACGAACCGATATACATCGTAGCCAGGGTCAGCCTAATTACCCCTTATGGAGGCCATTACGGGGAAGGTCCCCATTCTGCGAACTGATCTGGGGGAATTAGCCTCCCTCGTAAGGAAAAGGTTGGGTCCCAGAATCTGTTGCAGCGCAAGTTTCCTACGGATAGTCATGATCTTCTTGGCATAATTTCCATTTTGAATGACAACCCCCTGGTTGTAATGACCGAAAAATGAGAGGCTCAATTTTTTGCCACTCGTGTTTTTCCGACTATACTGCCGCCAGAAATTTAACATCTTTACGCCTATCCTTATGTTCGTCTCAACATCAAAAAGGTCCTTCTTATTCTTCACCTGGTGTCTCCCGACGTAGTGCCAGTTGATGCCCATTAAACCGTAGTCCGCAGTGGTTGATACCGCCTGGGGGTTGAATCTCGACTCGAGGTATATGACAGAGACTACATCCAATGGGTCGAGTTCAAAAGTATCAGCATTTTTCGTTATCAGGACAGCGTATTGATAAGTTAACTTTTCATCTAGTCTATTAATTTTCAGGCTATCAATGGCCTTTTTTGTTTCCAGCACCTTGAGGTCAAAATCCGATATTCTCAGGAACTCGGCGCGATCGTAGTGGCCAAGCAGACTCCGTAGGTTATAAAGGTAGGATAGGGAGGGCAAAGTTAGCACAAGTAGAACACCCAAGAGCAAGATGGAATAGAACTTTAACCCGGTGCGAGTTTTCACTTTCTCTGCCTTTGTCTCTCCGTCGCCCACTCTATCTTTCCCTTCTAGCCCGGGATGGACTTCTCTGATATCGAATGATCCCTTATCCATTAGGGACCCCATTAATTCCGGGTGCTGTGCGCGCGTACCACTTTTCCTCGAGGGCCTCAAATACCCTGAAGAGATGGGCAGCGTTATAGCCGAGGTTGTCCAGAGCCGCTGCCATGTTCTCGGCCTCGATGATCGCATCTCGCGTGCTCCCAGGTAGGAAGAGAAGAAAATTCAGTTCTGTCTCATTTAGGCATTCCATATTTCCATCCTCTACAAAATAAATTTCCTAAGAACTCTTGTCCCTTGGGTCATCTGAAACGACGGTTATTTTTTTCGCTTGCCGTTCGCAATAAAGCAGTGACCATTTAGCTTTTCGATCTTGCCTTTGCATGAAAGAGAGTCGACAGCCCCTATAAGCGACCTCCAGTTAACCCCCAACCAATTCCCCATCTCGCGGAGATTCATACCGTCGGGATGTTTCTCAAGGACGGCAAGAATCTTTGTCTTAAGTGTCTTATTACTTTCTATCACCTCATCTCACCTCATTTCTTTACGCTGCCTCTTCATCAGCCAGCATATTTCCAGAACTTCTATCCACTTGCAGGATTGATCTCAATTTCTTCTAACGGGCCGACTAAACTTCGCATCGGGGCTAATTTTATGGACTAAGGAGCCGGTATAGGTCGACCAGGGCAATAGTGACTCCGGCAAAATAGGTAACGTCACTGGCCGCAGATACAAGACCGATATCAACGCCCGCATCAAAAACAACGCGGTGAGTCACGGCGTAAGTAAGGGCCCAGTCGGTACTGACAAAGCCCGGAGTTTCCAGGTTTAAGCGGGGGCTGCCGTAGATCTCGCCTGAGATTCCCAGCGGGCCAAAGAGAGGACGGGAAAAGGACAAGGCCCAGAGATGCAAGTCATCAAAATCCTTTCTACTCTCCTTACCAATCCATCCCACGAGATAGGTAAGATCCCATTCCATCTCAAGGATCTCCTTACCGGCGACGAGAAGTAGGTTGTGGTCTACTCGGCCGGACCCCAATCCTTTTTTCCTGGACGCATTCGGCACCTTAATATCATAAGCGAAGGCCAGCGCAGGCCTAAGCTCATCCTGTTTGAGCAGGCGGACCTTAAACCCCAGGGAGATGTCTCCTACCCCCGATCGTCGGCCCTGGGGATCATCCGATCGCTGAGAAAGATAATTGTCCATGCCAAGGCGTAACCCAACATCTTGAGCGAGCCCGAATCTGATCAACCCAGAGAGAGCAGTAAGGGTTTTAAATTCCGCGCTTCGAAAACCACGCTCCCACCCATATTCAACTTCCAGGATCCCCTTCTGCGTAATATCTGTCGTATCCCCAACCCCCGGACGGTTAGGTGTCGCTGTAACCACTTCCTCAGCACCGGAAACTTGCACCGGGATAAAGGAAACGATAAGCGCTAAAATCCAGGCCTGGCCCTGGAACCTTAAAGTGTCCGAACTCACCGCTTTTTTAAATAACTTCCTTAGAGTCATGTTCTCTCCAAATCAAAAAGTCTAATGGGGTCCTATAGGGATTCTAACTCGAAAGAGAGACCCCTTCCCTTTCTCGCCTTCTACCTCGATCCTAGCGCCCACCTGATCAGCAAGCCGCTTGACAATGTGGAGTCCCAGGCCGACTCCCCCCCATGGGCGTGGATGAGACTTATCTCCTTGCCAGAACTTGTCGAAGATTCGCCGGCGGTCTTTCTCATCTATACCGATACCGGTGTCGCGGACACTCAGCTCCATCATTTCCTCTTCCGGATCAAAGTGCGCACCGATCGTTACCTGCCCCTTCTCGGTAAATTTAATGGCATTTCCAACGAGGTTCCGCATAATAATTCTTAGCTTACCGCTGTCGCTAAAAAGAATAGGAATTTCTGACGGCGTTTTTACCTCTAAAACCACTCCCGTTGTCCTGGGCATGAATTCCGTCATTACTTCTACTTCTTCCAGGAAGCTCCGCATGTCGATCTCGTCATACCGGGCTTCAGCTTGTTCGCCATCGAGGCGATTAAGCTCCATCAGATCGCTGATGAGGTCTAAAAGATAGCAGGCACTTTGCTTCATCCTGACCACCGTGGCCCTCTGCTTCTCCTGTAACGGTTCATAGACACCGTCCAGGATGAGGTCGGCATAACCGACAATCACATGGATGGGAGAGCGTAATTCGTGCGTCAGGGTGCCGATGAACTCCCTCTTGGTAGGACCTCCCCAACGAGCCTCCCTGGTATTTGCACGGTGCTCAAGCAGTTGCGTCTTAGGGATCACCCTTCCATTGCCTCGGGCCGCCGGGAATGTTTTCTCTGCCCTTACGGTTAGACCCTGCTGGGCGAGACCGGATGCTTTCATTTCGTATCGAAGCTCTTTCATGACTTTGTCCCCCTGTTGCGTTTAGGATAGGGAGCAAGAGATATGCCAACGGGATTTGCAGAAAAATGGCAGGGATTATATGAGCCTAGGGAATAGAGAACGGCGAAATATTGGAGAGGTGATTCTCTAATGGGGCGTTGGTGCCCCATTATTGGGGATTTCTTTGACCAAGGTGGGTAGCCACTTTGCAGGCTGTTGAAAAACCCGCCGTTTACCCTGAGCGTGTCGAAGGGTGAACGGCGTGATCTGCATGCGCCTCTTCAATTATGGCGTCGTCTT
>JAPUHZ010000162.1 GCA_027297485.1 Deltaproteobacteria bacterium | reverse complement strand
TGGCTGAAGAGTGGAGGAAGAAAAAGGGCTGTTAAAATCAATATGATGGCGATAACGAATACCAGCTCTATCAGAGTAAAGCCCTTTTCACCTAGTTTTTTTCTTTTCAAAATGGCTTCCTTTCGCATAGGTAATGGATTTTCATTTCGTAAGCCGCTGATTTTTCGAATCCAGAAATTGTGATGCCAGCCTGGAAAGTTAATAACAAACTGTGAAAAACAAGTAGTATAAACACTAAATCCAGCAATTTTGATGCCAGCCTGGAAAGTTAATGACAAACTGTGAAAAACAAGTAGTAGAAACACTAAGAAAAACAATAACTTTTAAACCGTGAGGCGTAAAGTGTCATTTGGTAGGCGGATATCAGGAGAGTCTAGTTTTTTTAGATTTTTTAATGTATAGCTAGAATTACAGACTAAAATTAGCTATTACTGTTCTTTAAATCTCCCGCAGCGATTTTATGTTTTTTTATCTTATGCCAAAGGTTCTTGTGGTTCAGGCCTAATAGCTTTGCCGCTTCAATCTGAATCCCCCGGCTCTTTTTTAAGGCCTGGATTATGAGTTCCTTCTCAACCACCTCCAGCGTCTCATTCAATGAGGCTTTGCTCTCCAGCCAATCCTCTTCGATATCATGGGCGGTAGGCCTAAGGGAGGTGTAAGGGGTCGAAGTAAAGTCTTCGGATTGAATGACCGTGCCATTGGAGAGCAGAGAAGCTCTTTCTATGGCGTTCTCTAGCTCCCGGACATTGCCCGGCCAAGAATAGCCCAAGAGGTGATCCAGGGCACTTCGTGAGAGGGACTTCTTTTGAATATGGTTTCTCTTTGCCGTCTTTTCCAGGAAGTGATCGGCTAAAAAAGGGATATCCGACTTTCTCTCTCTCAAGGGCGGGATACTGATCGTCATCCCGTTCAGACGATAAAAAAGGTCCTCACGGAAGTTCCCCTGCTGGACCTCCTGGAGCAGCTCTTTATTGGTGGCGGCTATGATCCTGACATCCACCTTTTTTACCTGCTCTCCCCCTACCGGAGTAAACTCCTTTTGTTGGAGCACTCTAAGGACCTTAGCCTGAGTCGATGGGCTCATGTCTCCTATCTCGTCAAGGAAGATGGTTCCTCCGTCTGCCAGCTCGAACTTTCCGGGCTTTTTGCTGACCGCGCCGGTAAACGCCCCCCTTTCGTGGCCAAAGAGTTCGCTCTCCAATAGCCCTTCGGGAATGGCCGCGCAATTCAGCTTGATAAACGGCTTGTCTTTACGTCGGCTCAAGCGATGGATGGCATCTGTGATGACCTCTTTCCCTGTGCCGCTCTCGCCCATCAGGAGGATTGTTGAGTCGGTAGGGGCGACCTTGGCCACCAGAGTCAAGACCTCGTTGAACTGGTCGCTTTTGCCTATGATCTCAGGGAATTCGTGAGATCCGCCCGGCTGTTCTTTAAAGTTAATAATGACGCCGATGAATTCTCTTGGTTCTTTTTTCAGCCTGAGGGGAGAAACCTTAACGGAGAGCAGATACTCTTTTCCCGATGGGGAGTGGAGCGGGACCCGAGTGTGGATCCTTTCCTCCTGGTCTCTAAGGGAGCTTTTAATCATGTCTAGAAGAATACGGTCATTGGCCGCTTTGCCCAAGAGGTCATTAAAGCTCTTATGGTGTCCCTCTTTCTGGGAAATCGCTAATATCTCTTGGGCGAGAAGGTTCATTCCGGCAATTTTTCCTTCCTGGTCCAGCGCGACTATTCCTTCGTTGACACTGTCGAGCATTTCTCTGGCCTGTACGAGCTCAATGAAAGAAATCAAGGCCTGGTCGAAGAGGATAGAAAGGGCGTGCACTTCATTGGCAGCCTCGACGGCCGGGGGGTCGGGCTCTACGTATCGAATCATTTCTTGCGCCTCGAGAATAACCCTTCGGATGGGCTTTGTGATACCAAAGGCCACCAGTGCACCGGTGAGACCGGCGAGGAGAGATGATCCGACAATTACTAGGCGCAACACAAGGAGGCCCTTGGAGCTTGGCGGTGGAAGACCGAGGACAAATTGGGTCAGGAACATGGCCAAGAAGCCCACGCTAAGGGCGACAAGAATGAAAATTACAGGGATGGCTACAATCAGGCGAAGATTCAGATGCTCTCTTGATGAATCGCGCGGGATTATTTGCCCTTTTTCGCTCACCGGTTCTGACCATTCAATAACCCCCACCTGCACCCTCTCCTAATTCAGGAAAAGGGCGGGGCAGAGGGTTTAGAGTCTATAGAAAGTAAAACATCATTTACAGGAATAAAACCAATTCCTTATCGCCACTTTATAATTGCATTTTGTTCTGGTCACTAGTATAATCGGCACGTTATAGAAGTCAATTAAATGAAATCAGTTTAAAATTATGGACGCTAAAGAAAGCGCACTGAAAAAAGAGCTATCCGCGGAAGGTGGCCGGGAGGTTAGAAAAGGGGGTGTGGGGAGGCTTGCCGTAGAGGCAGGGCTCATTACAGATAAACAGTTGGCAATGGCCATCAAGGAACAGGAAAAAACAGGGAAACTCCTTCCTGACCTACTCCAGGAACTTTGCGGCCTGGGTAGGGAAAGTGTCCAGCAACTATTGGCCAAAGATGCAGGTATAGAGGAGGTAGATCTCGGCCATGTGCGAATAGACCAAGAGGCCCTGAAAAAAGTCCCCAGTCAGTTTGCTTTGGAACACAAAGTTCTTCCTATTTCTCTTGACCAGAATCGGCTCACAGTTGCCATGGCTAACCCCTTTGAGCTTGCTACGCTCGACCATCTCCAATTTATGACCCGACTCTATATAGACGCCCACTATGCCCCGGAATCAAGGATCATGGAGGCCATTGAGAAATACTACAGAGCAGGGGGTAATGGGTCCGCCCAAACGGAGGAAAAGGAAGAAAAGGAGGGTTACGCCGGGACTCAGGAAGTGGAAGAGATCGTGGGGCCTCAGGTGATACGGTTGGTCGATGCGTTGATTACCCGTGCGATTCGGGAAGAGGTGACGGATATCCACATCGAACCCAAGGAGGAAACCGTGAAGACCCGTTTCCGGATAGACGGCATTCTGTATAGCCGTCCTAACATCAGCAAGCTTCTTCAGCCGGCGGTAAGCACCCGAATCAAGATCATGGCCAATATCGACATCTCAGAAAATCGCCTCCCCCAAGATGGTCGCATCGGTTTTCCCTGGGAAGGGAAAAACTACGACCTCCGAGTCTCTACCTTTCCTACCATCAACGGCGAGAAGATCGTGATGAGGATCCTCGATAAGGAAAAAATGATCGTAGGTTTGGAGCAACTCGGATTGTCCCAATCCGAACTCAGCCTCTTTAGGAAGAGCGTTCAGAAACCTAACGGAATTATCCTGGTCACTGGACCTACCGGTTCGGGGAAGACAACGACCCTCTATTCGACCTTGGCTTTTGTGAACACTATTGAAAAGAACACCATGACCCTGGAAGATCCCGTGGAATATGAGATTGCCGATGTCAGCCAGTCTCAGATCAACCCGAAGGCAGGTTTGACCTTCGCCTCCGGGTTGCGGGCGATGCTGCGTCAAGATCCTGATATCATCTTGGTCGGGGAGATGAGGGATACGGAGACCGTGGATGTGGCGATCCGGGCTGCTTTAACCGGCCACCTTGTGTTCAGTACCCTCCATACCAATGACGCTGTAGGTGCTATCTCTCGTTTGCTGGATATGGATGTTAACCCTTCCCTGATGGCGTCCAGCTTCATTGCCGTTGTCGGGCAGAGGTTGGTACGAAAGGTTTGTCTCCATTGCAAGGAGAAGACAGTGCCGGACGATTCCCTCCTCCAACTGTTAGGCCTAAACCGGGGAAAGAAGGAACACGCCTTTTATCGTGGGAAGGGGTGCCACCGTTGTTTCCAGACCGGATACCGAGGGCGCATCGCTATTTTTGAAATTCTGGCCGTCTCCCCGGCCATCGCTCAGATGATCACCCAACGTAGTTCTGCCCAGGCAATTCTCCAAAAGGCTAGAAGAGAAGGTATGACGACCATGATGGAAGATGGCATACAAAAGGCCGGTCAAGGCATTACGACCTTGGATGAGGTTGTTCGGGTTGCCTGTACCGTGTGAATAGCGAACGGCCGATCATCTACTATTGACTAACCACTGATTAGGAAGATGCTTCGTTTTAACTACCGGGCGAGAGATGGCGCAGGGCAAAAAGTGGGCGGAGTCATGCTTGCCGACAATGAGGAGGAGCTGGCCGTGACCCTCCGCGAGATGAATCTCTATCTCGTCGCTGCTAAGCCGGAGAGGTCTACCGGTCTAAGCTCTATCATAGCCCCGCGGGTCAAGAGGAGGGAGCTGATCAACTTCACCGTTCACCTGTCCACTTCCGTCGGAGCTGGAATCCCCATACTTGAGTCCTTTGAGGATATGGAGCAACAGACCGCGAACCCTACGATGAAGAAAGCTATTCAAGTTATCATGGAAGAACTGCGCGGAGGGAGCAGCCTATCTGAGGCGTTGTCACATCATCCTCTCATCTTTTCGGAAGTTTATGTCAGTATGGTTAAGGCGGGAGAGGCCAGTGGGAGTTTGGATAAGGTACTGCAGCGACTGGTCGATTTCCTCGAATGGCAGGACGGATTGGCCTCCGAGATCAAGAGGGCAACTATTTATCCGTCGGTGGTTCTGATTGCCGTTATGATGGTTATGGGTGTCTTGTTGGGATTTGTTTTCCCAAGAATTCTTCCCGTTGTTCAGCGTCTTAATGTGCCTCTGCCCTTTCTTACACGGGCCGTCATATTGGTGGCCGATATCGTCCGCTACCACTGGTATTGGGTCCTGTTGGGAATTGCGAGCTTTTTTGTCCTTATTCGGATACTCAAGGCAAACGAGGGGGGGCAATATATCCTAGACGCGATCAAGTTGAGAATTCCGGTGGTCGGTGGGCTCGTGGAAAAGATCTGTCTCTCGCGTTTTGCGCACCACTTGGGAGTCCTTCTCCGAACAGGAGTGGATATCACCCAAAGCCTCTCCATTACCGAGCGAATTGTGGGGAATGCGATCCTTGCTCAGGCGGTTAAGGAGACGAGGGAGAAAGTCATCCAAGGCAATTCCCTTTGGCGTTCGCTCCAGGAGACCGGTGCTTTTCCTCCGCTGCTCGTCCGGATGGTTTTTGTCGGGGAGAGCACGGGTACAATCGATAACTCCTTGGAAAAGGTGACTGAATTTTACGATCGGGAGATCCCTGCCACGGTTAAAAAGGTTTTTGCGGTTTTGGAACCTCTCATCATTGTATTGCTGGCAGGTGTGGTCCTCGTGGTTGCCCTGTCGATTTTTGTTCCCCTCTATGACGCGTTGGGTAAAGTAGGTCGGAGGTAGGTATGGCCTTTGGCGCCTCTGGTGTTTTAGCCATCGAGATGGGGTCCAGGCAGCTTCATCTTATTCAGGGCGCCGTATCAGGGCCTAGGCTTGGGGTAGAGGATTTTGTTGTGGAGGAACTTCTCGTCTCCAACCCGGAGAGTACCGCCCAACAGTTGGAAACACTAATCGTCAGGAACAGCCTAGGGTCCTCATCGGCCGCCCTTGCTCTCTCAGGTCCTGGGGTAGTGCACCGGGTCCTTGATCTCCCTTCCATGCCACTCAGGGAGTTGGGCCTTGTGGTGGGAAGGGAAATGCGGGCAGTGGTGGGACCTGGAGAGAAAGATACGGTTTTTGACTGGGAGGTTATCGAAGAGAATGAGTCGGGCAATCTCAAACAACTCCGAGTCTTGGTGGCCATCGCCCCCAGATCCCAGGTAGATGGGACACTTCAACTTTTGGAGCGGTGTCACCTCAAACCGGCTTTGCTGACAACCACTCCTATCTCCTTGCTTCGTTCTCTTAAGTTTGTCCTAGGAGGGGAAAGGGGGCTGCGTCTGGTCCTTTATATGGGAGGTCAGCAGGGCTATCTGCTCGGGGTTAAGGATGGGGTCTGGAGTTTTTACCGGGAATTTTCCAGCAGGCCGTCGGAACGGAAGGAGGATGCTTTTTTGTTGGAGGAGGCCCTGAGGGAGGCCAATCGAGCGCTCCTTTACTACCGGCAGCGTTATCCAGGGGAGGGAGAGATCACTTTTCTCCTCGGTGGCGAAAACGGATTGGAGGATCTTAAGGCTCGCTTGCAGAGAGAGATAGGGGTCGAAGGAGAGGTTGTTCGGCCGGGTCCGGCTCTTGATTTGGCTCCCCTGGGGGAACGGTCCAATGTTTTTCGAGATATTTTTCCCTCTTTTTTGATCCCGCTTGGTTTGGTGGCCGCTACTGCCGTCCAGCCGGGAATCAATCTAGCACCAAAACCGGCGCGGAGGTCGGTAATTAGAGTACCCAAAATAGACTTTTCTTCGTTAAATCGACCAGCAACGCCTGTTATCCTCCTGTTGTTTTTTTTAGGGGTGCAACTGATTCTTGTTCGTATGGAGAGCCATTATCAAAGGCGTTTGGAAGACAGGACTGCCCTATATGCGCAGTGGCTCCCCGCTATTCAAGCGGCTGAACAAGGCCGCACTTTACACGATAACGAGAAGCTGCTGGCGCAATCTTTAGGTTCGAGCCTCATCGGTGAGACATCGTGGGTTGTGCTTTTTAAAGTGCTAAGCCGCCTGGCCCCTCCGGACTTAATCCTTCAATCCATGATCCTTAAAAGGGATGAAGGGGACTGGCTCATCACCCTCAAAGGGCAAGTCGTTTCTCTCGACTCCTACACGGCGCAGGCCGCTTTTAACCGTTTTTATCAGGGCTTGAAGAACTCCCCTTACTTGGAGGAGATCGAGTTGCTTCCACTGGAGATCTCGACCTTTACGGAAAAGGTTGAAGGGCCGATGACAAAAAAGCCTGGAGTGCCTGGTACGGTAGCGACCGGTCAAACCAGAGCGGATCAAGTGAAGGTCAAGAAGACCAAGGTCCAGTTTGAGGTCCGCAGTCATTTGAGGGGGATCTAGATGATTTGGCCGGGCTTTAAAAGTAGTCCTCAGTCTTTTGTTTTGGTCGTAGGGGTCCTTACTTTGATTTTGATCGTCTTTTGGGTTCTCAAGATTCGTAATATCCAGCGCCTTAAGATGGAGGTCGTTCAGTTGGAAACTAATCTCAGCAAAGGACAAGAGGTTTGGAAAAATTACCCTCCTTTGACCCCGGAAGAGAGGAGGAATTTACAAAAGGCGCAGGACCGACTGTTCCGATTGCTGCCCAGGGATAAAGATATTCCCCCAATTCTCCAGGAGATCACGCGATTGGCTGAAAAGTATAGCCTCTCTGACATTTCGTTTAATACAGGTAAAGGGGTTGCCTCTCCAGGTGTGGGCCAGTCATTCGTGACTGCGGGCGGTGCAACACAGGTGGTTGTTCCTAGGCCAACTCCCCTCGTTTCCTCCAAGGTCCCGGGGAGTTCCGGACCGATAGACTCTTTTCCCATTAGAGTGGCTTTTGCTGGAGACTACCGGGAGACCGCCTATTTTCTTGAGGCGCTACATAAGATTCCCCGGCTAATCACAATTCAGTCCCTGCAGTTGAGAAGGGGCGTGCCTTTAGTGGCAGTGGAGGTCGTTCTGAATGCCTATTACCGAAGAGATGAGCTGTCGGCAAAAGTAAAATGAATCGAGATCGCTGGCTGCTTTTAGTTTCGATTTTGATCTTTGTGGGGTTGGCAGGTTATTACCTCCGTCCAGGATGGGTAGCGATGCTGAGCAGAAAGAAAACGGCCAGTGTAGCGGCAAAGTCGTCTTCCCCCCAGCCCGTCCTGCGAAAAGTCGCTGGCCGGAGCATTGCCGAGGTCAGCGTTAAAAAAAACGTAATAGACGAACGCACTCCATGGGGGCGCAACCCCTTTTTAACTGAGGAGGAAGAGGCAAGGGGGAGGGACAGGGAAGACCTGCAAGTTAGGGCCATTATTGTTGGGCGGCCCGAAGCGGTCGCGATTCTTGATGGTCAGGCTGTTGTGGTAGGTGAAAAGGTAGGGGAAGAGACGGTTTGGGAGATACGTCCGGATGCTGTGGTGTTAGAAAGGGACGGGCGCAAGAGAATGGAGAGGGTCAGTGAACCTTCAATCTCCATCAAAGTTAAGGAAAGAAAAAAATGAAACGGGGAAAATTTTTCGGCATTGAATGGCTCTGTATTTTAGGAGGGTTGACCCTGATAGCCCAAGCAGGATGTGCCCCGGTAAAGGCCCCTACGCGTCCCGTTACAGCGCCTCCCCAAGCCCCGACCGCGCGGTCGGAGACGCCTTCCCGAGAGGCATTACCCGGATTGATTGTCATGGAGATCGAAGGGAAGAGAGCACCAGAGAGGCTGTTCAGCTTCTCGCTTCGCGATGCGGATATACGTGAAGTTCTTATGGCTCTTTCCAAACAGACTTCATTCAACATTGTTGTGAAACCCACGGTCAAAGGTATTGTCACGGTAGATCTGGAGGATGTGACGCTGATAGAGGCGTTAGATATTCTTACAGATCTCTTGGATTTAACCTATACGATCAAACAAAGCATTGTCCGGGTTTTTGAACCCGTTCCGGTAACAAGGATCTTTTCTCTTCAGTACGTTAGCCTTAAGCGGACAGCATCTTCCTCTACCTCGGCACAGATTGGCGCTAGCGGGGGAGGTGGAGGGGGAGGGGGTTCGGGTGCAACCACGGTGACCACGTCAACAGATACCGATTTATGGAAAGATATTGAAGCTGGTGTGAAAAAGTTACTCTCTAAGGATGGCACGGTGATTGTAGATAAGCAGAGCGGGAATATCCTGGTGACTGACCTCCCTAAAGTTTTGGATCGGGTTGCCAGTTTCCTGGAAAGCATTGAGGGATCGGTACAGCGCCAGGTTCTCATCGAGGCGAAGATCATTGAGGTGGTCCTTACCGGTGAGTACCGCTTTGGCATTGATTGGGGGGCCATTGTCAAGGCGGGCGCTCTAAGAGGAGCCTCTCCCGCTTTTCCAGGTAGAATTTTTGGCCAAAGCCTGGCACCTGAAACGGGGGATTTCCAAGTCGGTGTGACGAGCACTGACTTTGACGCTCTGCTGAGTCTCCTGAGCAAACAAGGGGAGGTTAACGTCCTCTCCAGTCCTAAACTGGCAACCCTAAACAATCAGACGGCGGTAATTCGTTCCGCGACCGATGAGGTCTTTTTTGAGAAACGCGTCGTATCGACCCCTGGGGAAGGGGGTCGGGTGGTAGAGACCGAGGTCACCCCTCGCACAGTTACCATAGGGGTAGTGTTATCGATTACTCCGCAGATTAGCTCAGATGGAAATATCATTCTCCATATTCGCCCCACGGTGACCGAAAGTAGTAGAGAGAAAACAATTGAAATAGGAGGAGACAGTTTTTCAGTTCCCATCGTCGATGTCCGCGAGGCCGATTTGGTTGTTCGCGCCAGGGAAGGCCAGGTGGTTGTCATTGGCGGCCTGATCCAGGAGAGAAAGCGGGATAACGAGAGCAAGGTTCCCATCCTCGGAGATCTGCCCATTATCGGTCGCCTTTTCCGCTCCACAACCCAGGAGGTAAGAAAAACCGAGCTCGTGATTCTATTAAGTGCGACGCTAATGGTTGGCAAGAAGGTCGATGAGATCACCTCCCGGGAGTTAGAAAGATTGAAGAAATTCAGGGGGAGTTCTCCCTGGTAGAAAGTAATCCAGGATTTCCCCTATCAAACTGCCTGCGCGACGCATGAGCCCTCAATGGCTCGCGCAGGCCGACAAGTGACAAAAGTGGTCATTTTGGGCAATAATTGTCTTAGAAGATTCGCCCGTACTGTAAAGTAGTATTCTCCAATCCCCACCTCAAACATAAAATCTTTTGTAATACCGACCAGTTTCGTGTCACAAGGGGGATACGCTCACTTGGCATGATTTCTGCGTCTTCTCCCGCTACAGGGAAATCCCAGGGAATCAAAGCCATAAGAAGGAACGATTAGGAAGGGTTATGTACGAGGAATTTTACGGGCTTAGGGAAAAACCTTTTAACCTGACCCCGGACCCCCGTTTTTTTTTCTTAAGCCAAAGTCACCGGGAGGCCTTTGAACATCTCCTTTACGGGATTAGAGAAAGAGAAGGGTTTATTCTGATAACCGGAGAGGTCGGCGCGGGAAAGACGACCCTCTGCCGTGCGCTTTTAAACAAGCTCGACTCTAATATCGTAAACAGCGCCCTTATCCTTAACCCCATGTTCTCAGGACAGGAGCTCCTCCAGTGCATTCTGAGCGATTTTGGAGTTCAGAGTAAGGCGACTACCAAAAAGAAACTTCTAGATGAACTCAATCGGTTTCTCCTCAGCAAGCAGGCGGCTAACCAAAACTCGATTCTGATTATTGATGAGGCCCAGAACCTGCCTCTTCCTGTGCTGGAGGAGCTCCGCATCCTTTCCAATCTCGAAACGGAGAAAGAAAAGCTCTTGCAGATTATTTTAATAGGGCAGATCGAACTGAAGGAAAAACTTTCCCTGCCTCGATTGCGACAGCTCAATCAGAGAATTTCAATTCGCTATCACTTACAGACTTTAGGAGAAGAAGAAACGCCACGCTATATCCAGCACCGTATGACGGTTGCCGGTTCGTCAGGGGATGTTCACTTTACCTCTAGTGCGCTGCGGGAGATATATCGTTATTCACAGGGAATCCCTCGCCTCATCAACCTAGCTGCAGATCGCGCCCTTTTGGCGGGGTATGCGGAACAGAGGCGGGAGATCCAGCGCCAGACTGTGAGCAAGGGCTTAAAAAGCTTGGAGGGAGAAGGTGCACCTCTGTCGCACTGGGCTTTTAGGCGAGCGATGGTGGAAGGATTAGCTGGGCTGTTGATCTTTTTCTTGGGTCTTTTTGTTGCAGCGCTTTTTCTCAACCCCGATAGTGCCCTCTTAAAAAGGATCTCGATTTCCAGCCTTTCTCTCTCTTCCTCTGTTTTACCTGAGGCAAAGGCCCAACGGGAAAGGCCTCAAGGAACATCCTTCTATACCGTTCAACTTGGCTCATTTAAGACGGAGGCGGAAACTTTGGAGGTTGTTGAGAGGGTAAAGGCCACCGGCTACCCCCTGTTTCTAGCCAAGGCTAATCCCTCAGATAGGGCAAGCCGCCATCGCCTCTTCTTGGGAAAGTTTGTCCGGATAGCTGAAGCCGAAAAAGTGGAAAGGACCTTTAAGAAAGTGGAAGGCTTTTCTAAAGTCCAAGTGGTGTTAACTTCTACCGATCTTTCCAAGAAAGCGGCGTTATGAGTTTAATTGCGGATGCGCTCAAAAGGGCACAATCAGCCAAGGTAGGGAGACGCTATCTCACCCCCGATCTCTCAGGTGTGTTGCCTGGTGTTAAGGAAAGCCGGCGTGAGGGAATACAAACTTTTTTTGATTCTATTTTAAGCCAGATTCACCTCTCGCCGACACTCTTGGCGGGACTGAGTTGCGGTATCTTTCTCTTTGTGGCGCTTTTTAGCTACTTTTTTTACGGGTGGGGTCCTGGGGCTAGGTCACCAAGGGCAGCTTCCCCAGCTGCCATAAAAGATAGAACAGCCGGATTGATCCTCACGCCACCACCGTCGATCCCTGCTGTAGAACCGTTGGAATTGGAAAAGGAGGGGCTCACGGCAAAAGGGTTAACAGGGCAGATGCCTGTGGAGAAAACCCCTCTTTTGCAAAAGGCTCTAGAAGAACCTGGAATTGTAAAATCCGACATTCCGAAGGTCGGCCGAAAACCTAGTCAACAAGCCGAGGCCAAGCAATCCGAGAAAAGGAGCGAGAGGCCTAAGGTTGCTGTAGTCCCTGATCTCTCTGAAGAGGTGCGTCGCCATTTTAACCTTGCTCTTTTCTATCAGGAGGAGAGGAAGTTTTCTTTGGCGCGGCGCACGTATGAAAAAGTGGTTCAGATGTGGCCGCTTTACGCGGAGGCCCGTAACAATCTAGGGGTAGTTTATAAAGAGCTGGGGATGTACGATCGAGCGGTTGCTGAGCTCAAAAAGGCGCTAGCCTTAAATCCACGCTACCCAAGGGCCTATCACAATCTGGCTGTCATCTATCAGATCAGGGGGGATTGGAGGCGAGCTACGCAGAACTATCAAATGGCGCTCTCTCTTGATCGTGATCACCTAAGTTCCTATAACAACTTAGGATTAGTTTACAGGTCCCAAAAACGGCCCCACGAGGCACGTGAGGTCTTGGAGAAGGCCCTGGCCATCGATCCTTACTTTCCACAGACCCACTATAATCTCGCCTTGGTCTTGGAGGAGATAGGAGAGGTGGAGCGGGCTCGGCTGCATTATCAAAAGTTTATAACTGGCCTACCGGGAGATGAAAATAGCGGTCTCGTAGAGAAAGTTCGGATTCACCTCCAGCGGCTGGCAGCGAAAAGATAGCCAGATGGCAGAGGCAGGCGTCGTCTATGTCCGTGGCAATGGTCCCTTCTGTAACCACGGTGGGTTAAGAAGAGCCCTCGCGGGTGTTTCTCTTTCTCCTGCTGTTGAGGAGGTAAATAGTGAGAAGGCCGGCAACTATTAAGAGGAAGCCGATCTCTGCTAGCTTAACTCCACTGGTGACCGCTTCGAGACTCTGACCAAAGAGATATCCCACCCTGCCGATAATAAGGGCCCAGGTGAAAGAGCCAATCAGGTTAAAGAAGAAGAAGCGCCGGAATCCCATTCCAAGGTATCCTGCAGTCATGGCGCCGGCAAAACGGAGCCCGTAGAAGAAACGGACAAAGAAAACCGATTTCCCGCCGTGGCGATGAACAAGCTCTTCTCCTTTAAATAAGCGATGCTCTCCGATAAAGTTGAGGCAACGGGCAGCCAAGGGATGTCTGGTCCCGACTCTCTGGCTGCGGCCGAGCCAGTAAAAAAGGTCATCTCCGATAATAGCGGCCAGTGTGGCGGTAAGTACCATGGCGGTGAAGTTTAAAGATCTTTCGTAGACGAGAAATCCGCCAGCGATCAGGACCACTTCCCCTTCGATCAAGGTCCCGAAGAAGATCACCAGGTAACGGTACTCAACAAAATATTGGAGCAGGGTCTCCATGGTAACAGTAAAGATAGGCTCTTATCACTCTTGTCGATTTAAGGCCTTTCGAATTGGTTTACAAAAAGCTATGGAGAGGAGTGGAAATTGGAGCAGGTAAAGAGTCATGGAGGCGGCGAGCGGATTCGAACCGCTGCATCGAGGTTTTGCAGACCTCTCCCTTAACCACTTGGGTACGCCGCCCTCAAGGCACGTGTAACATAAATTTTCCTTTACATTCAAGTCCAGGCCGAAATTATTGACAAGCGGAGACGAACCAAGTAATTAATTAACAGAGAGGTTAGGAGGAATATTTTTAATGGCGACGATGATCACTGCCGAGTGTATCAATTGCGGGGCATGCGAACCCGAGTGTCCCAACAATGCCATCAGTCAAGAAGAAGAGATCTACGTTATAGACCCCCTCTTGTGTACAGAGTGCGTCGGATTTCACGACTACGAGGCCTGCGCTGCCGTGTGTCCTGTGGACTGTTGTGTAACGGACCCTAACAACTTGGAGACCGAAGAGCTCTTGATTGCCCGGGCGAGGAAGATCCACCTGGATGTCCATTTCGACGCAAATTTTGAATCCCGTTTTCGTAAAGGTGCTGAACAGGCTGGAAAGGGGGCTCTTCAAGCTGCCCAGGAGTCCATTCGGGAAGATGTCAAGAAAACTAAGGGTGCCCCTGCTGAGTCCTCTGCGACGAGGAAAGCTGAGGCCCCAAAGTCTGAAGAGAAACCAAAACAGGTGCTTCCGCTTTCGTCACCGAAGCCGGAGGGTCAACAGCCTCCCTCGAAGCCACCGGCGCAAGCCCCTAAGGTTGTTAAACCCGAGAAGCGTTTCCCTGGGGAGGTCTCCGCAAACTTTGAAGAAGTTTTACTCCAGTTTGGAAAGAGGGATCCCTTGACAAGATCGGTTCCCCGAATGGTTATTTTTCTCTTACAGCCTCTTCTTGGTGCGTTGCCGCATGAAGTCAAAAAGGATTTGGAGAGGGCTGTCCAGAATCCCGTTTCCTTTACTACGGCAGGGGCCACAGGGTTAAATATCGTTCTCAACATGCTCCTTTATCCCGGCGTGGTCGTGGCACTAATGGGAGTAGGCGTCCTCTTTAGCCAGGAGATTAATGGCTATATTCTCGTCGGTCTCCTTTTGGGCTTTCTCGAAGGTGCCTACCGTCTTAAAGAGGGGATCTTCCAAGTCAAGCCGGCGGAGGAAATGACCTTTCCGGCTGCTGTTTATGGTATTCCTTTGTCCTATGCCCTCAAGCCCCTCATGAGCCGGCAGGCAGGAATAATCCGAAGTTCACCTATCCCCGTGGACGGGTTTTACGAAAAGGGATTTGTTGGAAAAATGGAGCGGGAGAGACGTTACGGCAATGTCTACACCATCGAGGATTGGGGAAGCGCCTATTTTCTACGTGTGGAGTTTCCTAGAAAGGTCCCCGATATCGGGCTTCCGGTGAGATCGGAGCTTTCCGATGAGATGCCAGATTATGACTATGATCTGGTTTTGAAGGAGGGCAATTTCATCGTCAAGGGAAGGTGCACGGATGAAAGGATAAGAAAGATCTCTTCTAGTGTGGGGGCCTTTCCACCTGAATTTACCTCAGTGATTCCTTTACAGGAACGGGTTGACGGATTTTCCCATCGTTTCGGAAATAAACTCTTAGAGGTCCTCATCTTAAAAGAGAAGAGGCATAGAGACGGAGAAAGTGACCCTCTCTAGAAACAAGGATGAAATGGAAGGGTTAGCAGAAAAGCCCAGGGGGAATGGGCTGCCCTGTGGCTTATTTGTTTCTGAGGGTGATGTTCATTTTAGACAGATAAACCCGTCGGATCTAGAGGAGATCGTGACGATTGAGAGGGCCTCTTTTTCCTATCCCTGGAGTGCCCGTTTTTTTCTTCAAGAGCTCAAAGTCCCTTGTGCTCGGTCTCTACTGGCCGTTAGAGAAGGAAAAGCCGTTGGCTATGTTATTTACTGGCTTGTGCCAAGTGAGTTGGATATCCATAACCTGGCGGTGCATCCCACCTACCGCCGCCAAGGGGTTGGGCGCTCCCTCTTGCAGGCGGTGATCGATAAGGCGAGACTCCATAGATCCAGTCGGGTAACACTGGAGGTCAGGAAGTCGAACGAAGGAGCCCAGCGGCTTTACCAATCCCTTGGCTTTGTGGCCCAGAGCATACGTAAGGGTTACTATTCAGATGATGGTGAAGATGCCTTGGCTATGGTGCTTGAATTTGACAGGTAAGACGCCTCTCGTCCTAGTAGATTCTTGAACATTCTAGATCTAATCTAAAACTTAATATTTTGGCCATAACATACCGATAAATATAGAGTTCATTTTTTACCTACTGCTCTTGACGCAGAGGCCCCAAATGGTGTATGGTCGAGCTGTTCGAAATGGCGGTCTGAGGTCTACGGCCGCTAATTTTTTTGGCTGTTCTCCAAGGGTAGGGCTGTTTGTGATAGTTTTAAATTACGAACCATCGTGGATTTCCTGCCGACTTTTCTCCCCCTCGTCTTCAACAGAGATTCTTTTTCCTCCTGCCTATCTTAGCCGGACAGTTTGCGACCCTAAGGGTAAAAAGAGGTGGAGAAGCCATTCTTTGTTAGGAGGGTATTATGTTTAAGGTTGGTGAGAAGGTTGTGTACCCTGCCCATGGGGTAGGAGAGATTGAGGCCATCCGTAGCCAGGTTATCTCAGGGACGGAAAAGAGATTTTATATGCTGCGTATTCTCAATACCGATATGAAGATCATGATCCCGATCGACCATGTGGAATCCGTTGGGCTGAGAAGGGTCATTGACCGACAAATGGTATCTCAGGTGTATAAGGTTTTACGCCAAAAGAAGGTAGAGACAGAGCAGCAGACGTGGAATCGACGCTATCGACAATACACAGAGAAGATCAAGACCGGTTCCATCCTCGAGATTGCTAGGGTGATGCGCGATCTATTTGTTCTAAAAGCAGGCAAGGAGCTCTCTTTTGGGGAGCGGAAGATGCTGGACACTGCGAGGGGCCTGCTGGTCAAGGAGCTTTCTATTGCTCGCTCCCACTCGGAAGAGAAAATCATGGAGGAGTTGCGCCATATCTTCACACACTAATACAAACGTATTTAAATTTGTTACATTGAGGCTATTCCGAGGGGAAGGGGACTGAAGGACGAGGGAACCGAATGTGAGGCTTGGTGCAGGCCCAAACGGTAGGAATAATCACGTGAGGGGGTAGGGGTGGCGGCCCTCAAGGCACTGGCCCATTTCCCTCGGCCTGAAGACTCCTTCCACCGAGGAAATGTAAACTTACTTCTGCGTTTGTATTAGTACCGTTCCAACTTTTATTGCCGTTTAATCGAGCAAGGAATTTGTGTGCTATACTGCTAAAACCAAATCTTGACATTTCATCAGATCCTAAGGGCCGAGGGAAGAAGTCTCTCGGCCCTTGTTTTTTAAGGCTAGGGAATTTCTATGCGCGTGAATGCCTTGATCGTTGCGGCAGGTGAGGGGAAAAGAATAGGGAAGGATATTCCCAAGCCATTCCTACCCATCAGGGGGCGCCCTCTGATCCTCCATACTCTAAGTCGGTTTGCCGAATCCCAAAGAGTGCGAAAGGTGATTCTGGTCACAGCAGGGAAGGAGTTATCGAGGTGTCAGGAACTGATTCGGTCAGACTCTTATCTCAACCGCGTTGAATGCATCTTGCAGTCCGGGGGTCTTAGGCGGCAAGATTCCGTTAGCCGGGGATTGGCGCGGCTGGACGCGGATTGTGAAGTGGTTGTTATCCACGACGGGGTCCGTCCCTTTATTTCTTCGCGTCTCATCGACCGCTGCGTGGAGCTGGCATTCAAAGAAGGTGCGGTGGTGGTGGGTGTTCCCGTACGGGACACGATTAAGGTTATATCTGCGGATCGGCGCGTTCGAGAAACTCCTCCAAGAGACTCTCTATGGGAGGTTCAGACACCTCAGGTCTTCCGGGTCGAAATCATCCGTGAGGCGTATCATCGGGCGGCCCGAGAGGGGACAGAGGCGACCGACGATGCGACGCTTGTGGAGCGTTTTGGAAAGGGCGTTACCCTTTTGGAAGGGCACACGACGAATATAAAGATAACAGTGCCCGAGGATTTCCTCTTTGCCGAAGTGCTGCTCCGTGAAGGGCGGGTTCCTTCTTAAGCTCTGTTGCCCAGGGGCTCGTTCATGCTTCCTGTTCGATAGCCCTGAAGGTCCAGGCTCACAAAGCTGAAACCGATCTCCCTAAATCTCTGGACGATGGCTTCTCTGGTGGCTATGTCAAAGAGTCGATTGATCTCCTGTGGCGCCACCTCGATGCGGACCAACTCTCCGTGATACCGAACGCGGAATTCCCTAAACTGGAGTTTCTGTAGGAACCGCTCGCACGCGGCTATTTTTTCTAGTCTTTCCACGTTGATTTCGGTGCCGTAAGGAAAACGGGAAGAGAGGCAAGCGATAGCAGGCTTGTTCCACGTGGGGAGGTGCAGCTCACGACTAAAATGCCGGATCTCCTCTTTAGTCATCCGCGCCTCTACCAGGGGATGCCGGATGCGCCATTCCTTAGCCGATTTGAGCCCGGGACGGTGGTCCTTCAAATCATCTAGGTTGGTTCCGTCAACAACCGTAGCTAGCCCTAGCCGATCAGCCTGCAAGCGGCTGATCTGATATAGCTCATCCTTACAAAAGTAGCATCGGTTCACAGGGTTCTGGGTGAACGATGGATTGTCCAACTCATGAGATGCGATGGTGATGTGCCGACACCCTATGGTCCTGGCTAACTCCTCTGCGGCTTCCAGCTCTCCAGGCGGGGCGGTGGGAGATGAGGCGGTCATGGCAACGGCGCGGTTGCCCAATACCATATGAGCGACTTTAAGGAGGAAAGTGGAATCAACCCCTCCGGAAAAAGTGACCAAGACCCCCTTTGTTCCTCTCAATATCTCTTTTAATTCTTCGAGCTTTGCATCCATTATCGGTTTCCAAAGATCTCTGTGCTTAGATACCGCTCGCCTGTGTCCGCAAGTATAGTGACCACCACATGTCCCCTGCCTAAATTTCTGGCGACCTTGAGGGCAGCGCAGCAGGCGGCCCCGGAGGAGATTCCCAAGAAGAGACCTTCCTCTAAGGCTAATTTCCGGGTATAAAGGGCCGCATCATCATCGGTGACCGTGATCACCTCGTCGTAAATCTGCGTATTGAGAATCTCCGGGACAAAGCCTGCCCCAATGCCCTGGATCTTGTGGTATCCGGGTTCTCCCCCTGAGAGGACCGGGGAGGCCGCTGGCTCCACTGCATAGACCCTGACGCCTTTCATCTTGTCTTTCAGGACCTCTCCGACTCCCGTGATGGTTCCTCCGGTCCCCACGCTCGACACCAAGGCATCAATCCGTTTGAACTGCTTCAGCAGCTCCACAGCCGTTGTGCGGCGATGGATTTCCGGGTTTGCCGGATTGTTGAACTGCTGGGGCATGAAGTAATCCCGCTGCTCTAAGAGAATCTCCTCGGCCTTGCGTATAGCGCCGCCCATTCCCTTGGTATCGGGGGTCAAGATGAGTTTTGCCCCATAGGCAGCGAGGAGGCTGCGCCGTTCTTCGCTCATGGTGTCCGGCATGGTAAGAATCAACCGGTATCCTTTCACTGCGGCTACGAGCGCGAGTCCGATCCCGGTGTTTCCGCTGGTTGGTTCTATAATCGTGGCCCCGGGTTTTAGCTTCTGATCGCGCTCCGCCGCCTCGATCATGCTGAGACAGATGCGGTCTTTTACTGAGCCCCCGGGATTGAAACACTCCATTTTTCCCCACACCTCGGCATCGTTTTTTCCCGGGAGGTTTCTCAACCTCACGACCGGTGTGGAACCGATGAGGTCCAGGATAGATCGGGCGCCGTTTAAGCTTGCCACGGTTCGTGCTCTTCTTTCGAAATCAGGAGTGAAGGTTCGGATTGAAGTTGAGCATATGCTATATTTTCGTGTCAGGAAAGTCAATTGAAACACGTTCAGCTTTCAGAATTGCAGGCGAATGCGAAAAAGGCACTGGTCATCTTTCCCGGGGCACTGGGGGATTTTATCTGTTTTCTCCCCGCGCTGGAAAAACTAGCAAGGGATGGAGAGATAGATCTTTTGGCCCAAGCGCAATATGCGGATCTGCTTCCTGCGACTGTCAAGACTCGCTCCCTGGAGTGTTATGAAATCACCCGTCTCTTTGTTGCAGGTGCCGAACGCGATCAGAGGCTCAGAGTTTTCTTTGGCTCCTATGCATTTATTGTTTCGTGGATGGGGAGCAGTCAGCCGGATTTTGTTAAACATCTCCAGGCCCTATCTAATGGCAAACTGCGAATCTTTCCTTTCCGTCCGTCCCGGTCGCGGGTGCACATGGTGGATTACTATCTCTCCTGCTTGGGGGAGAGGAGTCCGAGAGAGATCTTTCCAGGCATTCCGTTAAGATCTGATGCTCTCGTCTGGAGTCGTCGGTTTTGGCGACAAAGTGGGCTTGAGAAAAAAAGGGTTCTGGTCTTGGCCCCGGGTAGCGGGGCGAAGGAAAAGAATTGGCCGATTCAGTTTTATAGAGTGGTAGCTGAGTGGTGGGAGAAAAGATTTGGGGGCAAGGTTTTAATCGTCTCGGGGCCGGTAGAAGAGGAGAGGGGAGAGATAGGGGGTCTTTGGGCTTCTGCGCTAGTAGTCCATGGCCTGGACTTGGCACAGGTCGCCGCTTTGCTATTCCGATGTGATCTCTATCTGGGCAATGATAGCGGCGTTACCCATCTGGCAGCGGCGCTCGGTGTCGAGACCGTTGCGCTCTTCGGCCCAACCGACGTAACACAGTGGGCGCCTCGCGGTGGGAGAGTTACCGTAATCAGCCAAAACGCAGAGTGCTCTCCCTGCATGGATTCGATCATGAAGGCTTGCCCACACCGCAAGTGTTTAACTGCCTTCAGGCCAGGTGATGTTATTAGAATGTTGGAGAAGGTTTTAGAGAGGTCTCCGGGCCTTGATGAAGCGGGGCGGCAGTCTCCTTGACAAGGGGGGATGCAGAGATTAGAGTTATTGTCGAAAATGGTGGGAGTTTGGACGCGATGGTTTTGCCTGAAGAGGAAAAAAAGGAAGAAGGAAAGGGCTTTAAGGTAGAAGATCGGCGCCGATTTTCACCTGAGACGGGAGAGCCTCGAGAAGAGACAGAGAAAGTGGATCCGTCGGGAGGTCCTGGCGGAGAACCGGCGAGAGAAGAGTCCAGTGAAAAGAAAAGCGTCGGCGATGAGACCTTGCCGGAGATCAACTTCTCCACGTTTATCATCAGTCTCAGCACACAGGCCCTGATGCATTTGGGGGAGATTCCAAATCCCTTAAGCGGGAAGGTCGAGAGTGACCTCTCCGTGGCTAAACAGATGATCGATATTATCTGTGTGCTGCGTGAAAAGACTAGAGGAAATTTGGATCAGGGAGAGGAGAAACTCGTGGAGGACATTCTGTTTGATTTGCGTATGAGATACGTCGAGGCAGTGAAAAAGAAATAGGAGAATTCAATGGAAGAGAAAGGGATGTGGGGTAAAAAGATGGGAGTCAAGGGGCTGATCATGGTCGCGTTGATCTCCTTGCTTGTGGGTCTAGGGGTGAGTGGAAACTTGGATTGGTTCTCCGGCGGTGGGGCTATTAATTTGTGGGGGGAAACCAGGAGTCCTGAGGTCCGGACGGTTGTGAAGTCTCAGGGATTGCCCGACTTTATCGCTTTGGCAAAGAAACTAAGGCCTGTGGTCGTCAATGTTTCTACGACCCAAGTCAATGAGGGGGTTCGAGAGTTCAGAAGTCCTTTCGGGGAGGAGGACCCGTTTAGTGAATTCTGGAAGAAATTTTTTGGCGGACAGATTCCTCGGGGACCCTTTTACCAGAAGAGTCTCGGATCCGGTTTTATCATCGACGAGGATGGCTCCATACTTACCAACAACCATGTCGTCGAAAATGCGGATAAGATCGTTGTCAGACTCGCAGACGGCAGGGAATTTGAAGCTAAGATCATCGGTAGAGATCCAAAGACCGATATTGCAGTCATTAAAATCACCACCAAGAATAGTCTTCCCGTGGTTACTTTAGGCGACTCGGATCGGCTCGAGGTAGGGGAATGGGTCATGGCGATCGGAAACCCATTCGGACTAGATCACACTGTCACCTCAGGGATTGTGAGCGCGAAGGGCAGGATTATTGGGGCAGGCCCCTATGATAATTTTATCCAGACAGACGCCTCGATTAATCCGGGGAACTCCGGGGGGCCTCTGGTCAATCTTCGCGGCGAAGTCGTGGGGATCAACACGGCGATTTTCAGCAAGACAGGGGTCAATATCGGGATCGGCTTTGCGATCCCAATCAACTTGGTTAAGGAGCTGCTGCCCCAGCTCAAGGGAAAGGGGAAGGTTACTCGAGGTTATCTAGGGGTGCTGATCCAGAGGGTAACTCCGGAGATTGCGGAGTCTTTCGAGTTAGATAGGGCCCGAGGTGCGCTGGTTGCTAATGTCTCAAAGGGTGGACCGGCGGAACGATCGGGGGTTAAACGGGGGGATATCATCATTGAGTTTGATGGAAAGGAGATCAAAGAATCCAATGATCTCCCCATTGTGGTTGCCCGTACACCTGTAGGCAAGAAAGTGCGATTGAAGGTCCTGCGGGATAAAAAAGAGATGATCTTATCCGTGAAGGTAGGAGAGTTGAAGGAGGAAGAGATAGTTGCATCCATCCAGGAGAAAGGAGACCTGGGCTTTTCGGTACAGAAGGTGACCCCTCAGATCGCAGAGAGCTTAGGTTTGGATCGGCCGGAAGGGGTGGTGGTTACCACGGTTGAACCGGGAAGTCCGGGAGGTGAGGCGGGGCTGCGGCGTGGAGACGTCATTTTGGAGATTGATCGCAAATCGGTTCGTAACCTTGCCGACTATCGAAAGGCCATTGGTAAGACCAAAAAAGGTAAGGGGATCCTGTTCCTGGTACGCCGTGGAGAGAGTACGCTCTTTCTTGCCCTGAAGGTTCCCCGATAGGTTTTTCAGAGGGTGTTTCTAGTTTGACCACAGAGGGCCGGGTGGATTCTATCCGGCCCTCTTTTTGTTGTTTTTGACAGAGAGAGTGGCCGGTGCTAGCTCTGGCCCGGGAGTTTTTGTCTTGAAGAGGTCCCGATCTCAAACTCACAAGACCGCTTTATTCTTCATCATTTTTTTTGTTGTCAGTGGGATCATTCTCGGTGCCTGGTACGTGAGACATCTGGATGGGATTGTCACGGCCAAGTTTGAAGGGCGAAAGTGGCGATTCCCCTCTAAGATCTATTCCGACGCCTATTTACTCTATGTCGGTATGAACGTCCGGATGGAAGATCTCCGGGAGAAACTCCGTCGTTTGGATTACAGGAAAAGCCGGAAAGCGCCGAGGGCGAAGGGAGAGTACCGCTACCTGAAGAGAGCGGACCTCCTGGAGATTTATCTCCATGATTTCGCCTACCCGCTAGAGCCATTTAAGGGATTTCCTGTCCGCATCACCTTGGAGAACGCCACAATCACAAAAATGGAAAATACGGATAGCGGAAAGGAGTTGTTTTCGCTTGAATTGGAGCCCGAATTGGTGACGGGCCTTTATGATCGTATTTGGAAGGAGAGGAGGCTGGTGAGACTATCGGACGTCCCTCCCTTAATGGTTCAGGCGATCTTGGCCATTGAAGATGGGAGATTTTATCACCACCTGGGCATTGACCCTGTTGCTATCCTGCGTGCTTCTTGGGTGAATCTGCGTAGGGGTGGGATTGTCCAAGGCGGAAGTACCTTGACGCAGCAGTTGATGAAAAACTTTTTCCTTGGCGACGAGCGTACCTACCAACGCAAGGCCAAGGAGGCCTTGATGGCCCTTGTTGCGGAACGGAAATATCCCAAGGAAGAAATTATCGAGAATTACCTGAACGAGATCTACCTGGGGCAAAAAGGGGCGCAGGGGATCTTTGGGATCTGGGAGGCCTCACAGTTTTATTTTTCCAAGGAGCTTTCTCAGTTGACAATCGGAGAAATGGCGCTCCTTGCCGGCCTTATTAAGGCCCCCAACCGCTATTCTCCATATCGGAGTGTTGTTCTCGCTTCCAGGCGCAGAAACGTCGTGCTGAGGAAGATGTTAGAAAGCAAATTTATTACGCGCAGTCAGTATGAGAAGGCGCGGGGGGAGGTCGTTCAGCGGCGGGAACTTATGAAGGTGGCTAATGATGCCCCCTTCTATGTGGATTTTTTAAAGCGGGACCTTGCGGAAAACTATTCCAATGAGGTGCTCACAGCGGAGGGGCTCAGGGTCTTTACAAGTCTGGATCTGCAGCTCCAAAGGATGGCGGAAAAGGCTCTGACAGAGGGATTAAATCGATTAGAGAAAGACTATGCTCATCTGCGCAAGCTAGGTGAGGAGGATCATCTTGAGGGAGCCATCGTGGTGATCAAGCCTCAGACCGGCGAAATCAAGGCCATGGTGGGAGGAAGGGATTACCAGAAGTCTCAATTCAATCGTGTTTTTCAGGCCAAGCGCCAGCCTGGGTCGATCTTTAAGCCTTTTGTCTATCTTGCGGCCCTTGCCCACGGCTCAGAGGAAGGGGGAAGGCAATTTACTCCTGCGACCTTAGTCGAAGACTCTCCATTTATCTGGGACTACGAGGGGCAAGAGTGGCAGCCGGCCAATTACAACGAGGAATATTTCGGCATCGTTACCTTTCGTAGGTCCTTGGAGAAATCTCTCAACTCAGCTACTGCCCGTATCGCCAGAGATGTGGGAATCAAGAATGTCCGGGACATGGCCTATCGCCTCGGGATCCAAAGCTCTCTTCCGGCCTTCCCCTCTTTGGCCTTAGGTTCTGCGGAGGTTACCCCGTTAGAGATTGCGGTTGCCTTTTCAACATTGGCTAACAATGGGGTGCGCACCCGCCCGTTGGCGGTCAAGCAGGTTATGGATCAAGGAGGGCGCGCTTTAGAAAGAAGAGATATTCGGGTCGAAAGGGTAATAACGCCTCAGTTAGCCTTCATGATGAATCACCTACTAAGAGGTGTCCTGGATCGGGGTACGGGGCGCGGGACGAGGCTTCGGGGGTTTGATCGACCAGCGGCGGGAAAGACCGGCTCGACAAATGATCTCAAAGATTCCTGGTTTGTAGGATATACCCCGGACCTTTTGGCAGTCGTGTGGGTGGGATTTGATAACCAGAGCAAGCTCGGCTTATCAGGGGCTCAGGCTGCGCTTCCGATCTGGACCGATTTTATGAAGCGAGCGACGGCCAGGACTCCGGTTACCGGTTTTATTCCACCACCGGGTATAAGGATGATCGATATTGATCCTCTGAGCGGATACCGCGCAACCCCTAACTGTCCGCAGGTCATTCGAGAGGCCTTCCTCGAGGGAGAAGAACCGAGCGATTATTGTCCGCTCCATCCTGCCCCCTTTGCCCAATTTTTTACTGAACCTGTGAATTCTTTGCCTTGGCTTCCTTTATCGAGCCAATAAGACGATGCGGGATAAAGAGTTTGGAACTGCGCGTAAGCGTGAGATTTTCAGCCGGAGATTTTTAGGCTCTCTGGTAGCACTCTTAGTCCTGGTCTTGATCCAGGCCTGTGCCCCACGTCGGGCCTCCCGTTCATCTTTTCCTTCTCCCCGGATCTCCCCACCCCCTAGAGCCCCGGGGAGCCGGACAAAGCCTGTTGTGCAGGGGCGTAAAATTAAAGAACAGGATCTCAAGGAGAATCGCTCTGTCCCCCCACAGGCAAGGGTTAGGGATCGGCGGGCGCTATCCACTCTTGGCCGAGAGAGGCTTCCTCCTTTGCCCGGTGATTCTCTAATTGCGAAGATTACCCCGAGGACTTCACCCCGGCGCGCAGTCTCACTGCGCTTTACCGAAGAAGGAAAGAGGCTCCTTGAGGCCGGAGAGTACGCAAGGGCCTTGGGCCGACTGGAAAAGACGATCGCCGTCGATTCCACGAATGGTTACGGCTATTACTATTTGGCGCAGACTCATTACCACATGGGTCGTTATCGGGAGTCCCTCAATTTCCTCGATGTTGCAGAGTCTCTTTTCACTGGCGAGACCTATTGGTTAGCAAAGGTCTTTGCCTTGAAGGGAGAGTCCTTCCGTGCCTTGGGTATTTTCCGGCGGGCTGGTTCCAGTTACTCCCAGGCCCTGCGGTTGAACCCAGGAAACCAATTGGCCTCTGAGGGGTTAAGTCGGATGCGAGGAAGGACGCAACCTTCTCTCCGCTGAAAGTGGGCAACTCCCACAGAAAGATAATCCGATGTTGGTCTTAGGTGTAGAGACCTCGTGTGATGATACAGCGGCAGCGGTGCTCCTCAATGGCCGCGACGTCCTCGCGAATCTTGTTTCGTCTCAGGATACGATCCACGGTCCCTTTGGTGGCATCGTTCCGGAGTTGGCCTCACGCCAACACGTACGCAACATCCTTCCGATCCTGGACGGGGCCCTGCAACAGGCAGGAGTCACGTTGAAAGATCTGAACGGTATCGCGGTCACCCGTGGACCGGGTTTAGTGGGTTCTCTTCTCGTTGGGCTTTCCGTTGTTAAGGGGATCTCGTTTCGCTGGGGGATCCCCTATGTCGGCATCAACCATTTAGAGGCCCACCTCTTGGCTATTTTTCTGGATCGGGATGTCCGTTTCCCTTATATTGCGCTGCTTGCCTCCGGTGGTCATACGCTTCTCTACATGGTGCGGGATTTTGGCGAATATCTCTATTTGGGGGGTACGCGGGACGATGCGGCCGGAGAGGCCTATGATAAAGTGGCAAAGATGATGGGGTTAGGTTACCCGGGAGGAAAAATTATCGATCAATTAGCCCGGAACGGCAATCCCAAGGTCGTTTCCTTTCCGCGCGCTCGGCTGAAGAAGGGCCATTATGATTTTAGCTTCAGCGGTTTAAAAACCGCTGTCTGGCACTATCTCAGGGCAGTCGGGAAAGATAGATGGCAGGCCCAACAAGCCGACATCGCTGCCGGCTTTCAGGAGGCAGTTGTGGATATGCTTGTGGCCCCCACCTTACGGGCGGCGAGGGAGCTTGGTGTGAATCGGATCGTGTTGGCAGGGGGGGTTGCAGCCAACAGCCGTCTGCGCGAGAAGATGACGGGGAAAACACAAGAGGAGGGAATGGAGGTCTATTTTCCTCCTCCCGCTCTCTGTACGGACAACGGGGCCATGATTGCCCTTAGCGGGTATCACTGGTTGGAGCGGGGACGCAGAGATGATTTTCGTCTTAACGCCGATGCCGCCCTGACCCTATGACTCAATTCAAAATGCAAAGTGCAAATTGAAAAATGGAAAATTTTGCATTCTGCATTTTGCACTGGCTCAATGTAGTCGTATGACTCTATATCAAGAGGCCCGTGCAGCGATTCGTGAATCGACCTTAAAACCCAAGAAAAAACTCGGTCAGCATTTTCTCGTCCATGAAGGTACCATTGAGACGATCCTGCGTCTCATCGACCTGTCCCAAGAAGATGAAATCATCGAAATCGGTCCGGGTCTGGGTTTTTTGACGCGTCGGCTTGTGGAGGTTGCGCGGAGGGTCTGGGCCATCGAGGTGGATCCTCTCCTGGTAGAATGGCTACGGAAGAGCCCTTTAGGATCTCATCCCGCTTTCGATCTTGTCCAAGGAGATGTCCTTAAGGTTCATCTAAACAGCATTCTCCCTGACCATAAAATCAAGTTGGTTGCTAATCTCCCTTATAACATTTCCACTCCGATTCTCTTCCGTCTTTTCGAGCTGCGGGAGCGCTTCTCTCACTTGGTCTTGATGGTTCAGCGAGAGGTGGCAGAGCGGATGGCTGCCTCTCCCGGGACCAAGTCTTACGGGACCCTATCGATCTGGTGCCAAATCTACGGGCAGATTTTGGATCAAGTCTCTGTCTCTCCTGAGGCCTTCTTCCCTCGACCTAAGGTAAAATCCACGATTCTCAAGATGGGTCTTTATCCTAAGCCCCTGCTTCCTGCCGGGGATATTCTCTGCCTCCGGGGCCTTGTGCGCGCTGCCTTTGGGCAAAGGCGCAAGACACTGAGCAATGCCTTGGGAAGTTTTCTGAATAGGGGGAGAGGAGAGATCGAGGCCTACCTTCGACGGGAGGGGATCGACCCTCAGCGCCGAGGCGAAACGCTAAGCGTGGATGAGTTTATCCGTTTAGCCCGTGCCCTGAAAACAGATCTTAGCGCTGATAGGTGAGTGTTAAAAGCCACGAATCTTATGCCGGAACTTCCTGAAGTCGAGACTATCTGCCGGAGCCTACGCACTCTCCTGCCGGGTCGTAGAGTTGTTGTGGTTGAAGTTTTGGAACCGCGCCTCCGAAGTCCGGTGAGTGAGGACTTTCGTTCGGAGCTTCAGGGAAGAGTCATTTTGGATGTGAAACGGAGGGGAAAATATATTTTGGTGTTGCTGGAAGGGGGTCGGGTTTGGGTTTCCCACTTAGGGATGTCAGGAAAACTGATTTATGTGGGGGCGGGGCGGCCCAGGGAGAAGCATGATCATATCATCATCAGGCTAGATGAGGGCCATGAGCTGCGCTACCACGATCCCCGCCGATTCGGTCTATCGTTTGTAGCCGCCTATGCGGAGTTCGAATCACTTCCCCAGATAAGGAATCTAGGATTAGACCCCTTCGATCGTCAGTTCAACGGTGTTTACCTTTACTCTGTTGCCCGCAACTCCCGGCGCAGGATTAGAGATCTCCTAATAGACCAGAGGGTCCTTGCCGGTTTGGGGAATATCTATGCCAACGAGATCCTCTTTCATGCTGGGGTTCGACCGACGATGCGGGGATGGAGGCTGGGACGCAGAGGGACGGCGCAGATCGCCGAGGCAACCCCTAAGGTCTTGCTGGAAGCGATTCGGTGGCGGGGTACTTCTTTCTCAGACTATCGAGACGGAGAAGACCGCAGGGGAGAGTTCCAAAATCACCTTCGAGTCTATGATCGGGACGGGGAGGAATGCACAGTGTGCACCAGTAAGATCAGAAAGGTTCGCATGGGCAACCGTAGCGCCTTTTACTGTCCCTCATGCCAGAAGTAAATAATACAAACGCAGTAAGTAAGTTTACCTTTCCTCGGTGAAGGAGCCTTCAGGCCGAGGGAAATGGGGGTGATTATTCCTACCGTTTGGGCCTGCACCAAGCCTCACGTTCGGTTTCCTCGTCCTTCAGTCTCCTTCCCCTCGGAATAGCCTCAATGTAACAAATTTAAATACGTTTGTATTAGATCGTTGGAGAGGACTTATCTGCTGCAAGCCTGCCGCAGGCACACGAAATAGGTACGCTGATCGAGTCGTTCCTAAATTAATGAATGAGAAGATTTGCTGACAACCGCAGCCTTACTATTCAAGGATGGTAGGGAAGATAGGCAAAGAGCTCGCCAAAGTCTCGGATTCTTTTAACCCGAGGATGGGTGAACGATTGGTTGTAGGGACGATGGGGCATTAAAACCACGGCCTGGGTTTTCTCAGCGACATTCTGACAGTTTTCATGCCGGTCATCCATGAATAGGCGAACCCCCAGATTCTCCACCAGATATGCTTTGGACTCCTGGGTGAAATGAACGACCGGCTTGCTGATGCCATGCCTCTTAAGCCAATCACATGTGACCCTGTGAATATCATAAGTCTCGCGCTCATACCGATGTGTAACGAAAACTAGTTGACCCTTACTACTGAGACTGTCCAATGCCTGCCATTCTCCCGGGGAGAGCAGGGAAGAGAGATCCTGCCAAAAGTCAGGATCGTAAGAGACCTCACCCATACACTCCTCCGCTATCTTTTCTGACAAAATGGGATGGTCCTTGAAGCTGAAATCGGTGATCGTATCTGCCGCGATCGGCCCATTGCCGATTTTTTTCTCTACAAAACGTAGGAAAGGGGAGAGAAAATCGGCCACCACGCCGTCTATATCCAAGCCGACAATCATTAAGGTTCCACCTTAAGGAAAAAGCCCGTGACCGTCAATAGTTAATCAGCCCTTGACAGCTATCCTTACTTGTGTAATTAGTACACTAACATAGCGTAACTTATACGCTAACTAGGATCCTAGGAGGAATGTATGGACGGTGAGTTGGAAAAACAAGAGAAGAGTCCCGGTGAGCTTTATGAACACTTGTGCCGTCTAGGAGACTCGGCGAGTTATACACCGGAGAGCTGCGGTCGGTTCTATGGGCAGATCCAGGAGATTCAGAGACTTAAAAAGGAACGCAACGCGGTCATCTTGGCCCACAACTATCAGAGGCCGGAGATCTTTGAAGTGGCGGATTTTATCGGCGATTCTCTAGAACTGGCCCGCCAGGCCAACAACGTAGCGGCCGACGTGATCGTTTTTTGCGGCGTCCACTTCATGGCGGAGACGGCCAAGATCCTCAACCCGAGCAAGAAGGTCCTTTTGCCTGACCTTCGCGCCGGCTGTTCTCTTGCAGACAGCGTGGATGCCGAATCTCTAGTCGAGCGGAAAGAGGAACTGCGCAAACTTTACCCTGACCTTGCGGTTGTCACCTACGTGAACACTGCGGCGGAAGTCAAAGCCGAATCCGATGTTTGTTGCACCTCTTCGAACGCAGTTAAGATCGTCAATGGCCTACCCAACCGCCACATCCTTTTCGTCCCGGACGAAAATCTTGCACGGTATGTACAAGGGGAGACGGACAAGGAAATTATTTCGTGGGATGGAAATTGTTATGTTCATCACCAAATCACACCGGACCAGATTATCGCCGTTAAAGAAAAACTTCCCCATATCAAAATCCTCGCCCATCCGGAATGCCGGGCGGACGTACTACAGCTTGCCGATGCGGTGGTCAGCACCAGTGGCATGGTTCGATATGCCAAGGAGAGTTCTGCCTCGGAGTTCCTGATTGTGACAGAGTGCGGGCTCTCGGATCGCCTCTTGTTGGAGCTGCCGGAAAAGAAATTCTATAAGGCCTGCAAGCTCTGTCAGTATATGAAGATGATTACCCTTGAAGGTACCCTTGAGTCTCTGCGGCTCCTGCGCCATGAGATCACCCTTTCAGAAGAGGTTCGCCAAGGCGCCGAGAAGGCCCTACGTAGAATGTTTGAGCTCTCCTAGTGCCGATTCGAGGTCGCCGCACCTTACTTTGTTCATTGTCTCTCCCAGATATTCGCCAGGCAGTCTAATCTGCTGCCTCAAACTCTCCAACCTCAGGGGGTCAGTTCAGTATGTGGTCAAGGCCTTAACAGGCATTTTTGGCGTAGCACAAAACCATCTGGTGGAATTTGTTCCTACCTCAATTACCGATTCTTCCAGAAGATCTCCTTGAACTCCTTTTGATATTTTGTAACTTTCTTGAACATATCCGAGGGAACATATTTGATTTTGAGATCTGATTGCTCAAGTTTAGGGGACGCAGGTGTTATCCCGGGACGAATAGGAACCCGATAACGGTCTCGGATAATGGTCTGACCTTCCTCGGATAGGATAAAGTTTATAAAAAGCTTCGCTGCGTTCGGATGAGGGGCCTTCGCTGAAATCGCAATGACACTTAATGAAGTGACTATCGGATCGGAGGTTCTCACCCAATCGATCGGTGCCCCCTTACTCTTTATCCGCTCTACCTGGTACGGATAAACGATGGCGATGGCAAATTCCCCGGCTGCAAGCAGTTGCGCCAGGAGAGTGTGCCCGCGTCGAAGCTGGGGCTCCTGCCTGGAGAGCGCCTTCATGAATTTCCTTGTCTTTTCCCTGCCCCAGTAATCAATCAGACTCCCGTACCATTCGAACTCCTCTTCATCCAACCCAATTTTCCCCTTCCATTCAGGACGTAGAATATCCGGCCAGTCACGGGGAACTTTTTTCTGGGAAACCATCCCTGTGTTATATCCGATCACGAAGTTCCTGGCATAGATGCCCGCGAAGTATCCGTCCCGATCCTTTGAACCGGCTGGGTAGGACTTAGCTTCAGGGGGGTGATACTGGGCCAGAAGGCTCCGGGCTTTCAATAGACCCATTTCCATTTCGTTAACGGCTACAAGATCGTAAAAGTACTTGCTAGAAGCAGCCTCCGTCAGAATTCTCGCCCGAAGTTTCTCCCCCGTGCTCCGAAGAACCTTAACCTTCAGAAAAGGATATTTCCGTTCAAACTTTTCCACGATAACTCGATTATCTGGATTGGAGGTGGTTGTATACCAAACGATTTCTTCCTCCTTCTGGGCTCCGGGGACCAGGCTTGCAATATCTGCGAAGGAGCGGTGTGAGGTGGAGACTATTAGGGCGAACAGAATAAAAACCAGAGAATATTTCCTGCACATAATTATAAACCTCCCAACTTTTTTCCTTGATCGGATCTACTTACCTCACGACAACAACAAAACCGGCGGCTCCGTGCACTAGAAAAGGGCGAAAAGGGCAGTGATCCATTCCCAGCCCCCGTCCTCTACCGCTCAGCAACATCAATGAGTATCCCGTCCGGGTCCGACATCTGATAACTTCCATAGCTGCACTTCGCAAACAACTTCAGCCTGGCCTCTCCCTCAGGCCCGGCCGCTTCCCCTATAGGGTTTGGAGCAAGGGCCGCGCTTCTTTTCATCAGGGACTGCAGTTCGCTCTTCACTGCCTCCACGCTTTCCACCTTGAAACCGATATGGTCCATCGTAGGTCTCTCGATCCCCGTGCCCGCGTAATCAGTTATGTTCCAAGGTAATATGACCATAGTCACTTTTCCATCCGTCAGGTAAAAATTAGGATCGTCGGCGGGTTTCTCCAGCTCCGTGAGTTCAAAAACATCTCTGTAAAACTGCGCTATTGTCCTTGGATCGACTGCACGC